>JARIAA010000201.1 GCA_029264635.1 Psychrobacter sp.
TCAAGAGTCTCTGATAATGGTCGCTGGGTGATGAAAATCAATGGTACAGCAGATACCCAAGGTAATGCTGGCGGCGCAGTCGGCGCAGGCTTCCATTTTTAAGCCATCCAAATAAATTGTAGCAGTGTCTTGTTTGCACGTAAGCTGATAGACACTGTCAAACAACTTATGCAAATCACTCATGATATTTTAAGGAATAAATAATGAATTTATCTATATACCGCTATGGATTATTAGCGAGCGCTCTTTTGTTCACGGCAACGGGTTGTACTTGGCATCTGACACCTGGTGCGCAGCATGGATCGGTTAATCCTGATGACTTAGTATTTCCTGAATCAAGCTCAGCATGGCAAAAAGAAGGTAGAATCGTTGATCAAAATGATGTTGCCAAAATTCAAGTCGGTACTACCAAAAGCGAGATTTATAAACTGATTGGTACGCCGCATTTTCAAGAAGGTTTCAATGCTCGCGAATGGGACTATATTCTCAAATTCTATGATGCCAATCAAAATGTCGACACTTGTCAGTATAAAATCATTTTTGATGATAGCTACGAAGGGGTACTGCGTAGAGATGACTTTTTTGCCACTGAGACTTACTGGCAACCAGCCTCATGTGCTAAATATTCGCAATTTACCCGATAGTTTGACCTAATGTTAAATGCTAGGCAATAAAAGAAAACTAGACAATAAAAAAGAACAAGGTATTTTATGTCTTGTTCTTTTTCTATTAACCATTTAATTGGACGTTTTAGATTCCTGCATAATAAGTCACTCTATTATCACGTAAAAATCCTGCCAATCCTAGTCCATAACGCTCAGCGACACGTACTGCAGTGCTGGTAGGGGCTGACATACCAACCAGCCAAGGTATACGGCTGCGAATAGATTTTTGTACCAATTCGATGGACAAGCGTGAAGTCATAATCACGCAATCGACGTCTACTTTTTTTCGTAATTGCCAGCCAATGAGTTTATCTAGTGCATTATGGCGTCCGACATCTTCAAATAAATATAAACGTTGGCCTTGCATCGTGGCGGCTGCATGCACAGCTCCTGTCAGTTGATGAGTATGCTGTGCACTGTCCACATGGGCACGTATTGTTAGTAAATACTCAAGACTGGGCTTATTTGCTGCTACTTGCAATTTATCTTGTTGATAAGCACTTAAGTCGGGTAGGGCTTGTGTCAACCCAGTAATGCCGCACATCCCGCATCCTGTACGCCCTGCTAGCTGACGTCTCTGAGCTTGAATACGCTGGTGGCAGCGCTGATTCAATGTCAGTTCCACTACATATACTTCATAGTCCTGTAGCTGTTGTAAGAAACTATCAAATGCTAGTGGCGCATCAATTGATTCCTGCGTAAACCTTTGATAATCCGAGATATCAGACAGTTCGGTTACTTCCCAGTCCAACAATTCATGACTATGATGAATCAACCCTTCACTGAACAAAAACCCTACAGCTAAATATTCTAATTGATGAGGGCTTGCCATCAATACTGCATAATGAATACCATTGATGACAATGGCAACCGCAGCCTCTACTGCCAAACTTGTTGGCTTGGTATCAATAGAAGTATCTCTGTGAGTATTAAGGCACGTTTGTTCAATGGAAAATAGCTTAGCATGGGGTTGCCCAAAACCATTATCAGCTGTTTGATTTAACGGATAATAGTGTTTTTGGGCTACATGGATACGCGCGAGCGGTGTTGCATCTGACACCGCAGACGCCAACGCCACAGGTTCAAAATCTAAAGATTGAGACAAAGTATTGGCTACCACTCGCTCATTGTCATGAACCAGTGATAGATCTTCTTTTTCAACTATCATAACTTCTCGTTATTCTGCATCAATGTAAACATGTTTATTGTCACAATGACTGTTTATAAATCAAATCCTTACGCAGAAGCTGCTAAATCACTTGCACCTACGCGTTCTAGAACGACGGTTGAGGATTTATAGGCGGGTATATGAGAATCTGGCGCGTGAGTATCCAAATCGAATAAATCGTTGCACTCAGGATAGTAAGCAGCAACGGCATTAGCAGCAATGTCCATCTCCGTTAACACCAAAGGTCCAAGGGTACGTGATTGATTGGTACTGTCTTTACGAGAGACCATAACGCTATCACCTTTTTGCCAGCCTAAGCGGCTGATTTCATCAGGATGCATAAACAGCACATCACGGCGATTGGTCTGGCGATAGCGGTCATTATAACCAAAAATCATAGTGTTGAACTGGTCATGACTACGCACACTAGTTAATTGCCAGACTTTCTGCTCATCGTTTACATTGTCATGCTCTTGGCTATCATTTGCCAAAGTCTCATCGGCCATTTGTTCAGCCACATAGGTGATCGGATATTTCGGCACTTCAATCTGTGCCTTGCCACTTTCAGTGTTCCATACCCGATGACGAGCGGGATGATACAAGTGAAAGCCACGTTTGTTTTCACGAATACGCTGATTAAAGTCCTCAAATCCATCAATAGCCTGCGCTACATAGTCGCGAATAAGGTTGAAGTCCTGACTCAGTGCTTGCCAATCAATTTTAGAGTCCGCGCCTAGTACATGAGTCGCGATATCAGCGATAATTTGCGCTTCAGACTTTAGCGTATCACTGATAGGAGCAATGCTACCTTGCGTAGGAACTATTTGACACATAGAGTCTTCAATAGTCGCAAATTGCTCACCTTTGGAGGTACTAAGACGTTCAATCCGGCTCAAACAAGGCAAAATGATATTGTTTGCACCTGGATAAAGCATGGTTCCATTAAGCTTGGTACCGACAAAAATGTTCAGCTCATTATTGGCTAGAGCTTGCTGGATAGCACTGGTGTTCGGAGCTGCAACCGCAAAGTTGCCGCCCATACCCATAAAGGCTTTAATTTTTCCATCGATCATCGCCTTCGCTCCTGCGACAACATCATAACCGTCTGCGCGTGGCATCGGGCGCTCAAAAACGCGCTCTAAGCTATCTAGGAGACTTGCTTTAGGACGTTCATGAATACCCATGGTGCGATCACCTTGCACATTGGAGTGTCCACGAATCGGTGATGCGCCTGCACCATCAATACCTATCATGCCCATCAGTAGCAGTAAATTGGTAATCATTGCCACATTATCTTCACCTTGGACATGCTGCGTGATTCCCATACCCCAAGTACAGATAGTTGCTGGGCTATTGGCAACCAATTTTGCAAGATTGATGATTTTTGACTGTGCAACACCGCTACCACGTTCTATATCTACCCAAGTCTGCTCATCAAGCCACTGCTTTAGCGCCTCAAAGCCCGAGGTATGCTCTTCAATAAAATCATGATTAATTTTATCATGTTCAACCAGCCACTTTGCCATGCCAGTTAATAATGCCGCATCACCACCGATTTGAATCTGAACGATATCATCGGTCATCTCGTCGCTTTGAGCTGCTGCCATATGTGTTGGTTTTTGCGGATTTCTAAACGCACTTAAACCTTGTTCACGCATAGGATTGATAGAGATAATTTTACATCCCTCTTTGTGTGCATGAGCCAGCATCTCAAGCATACGGGGGTGGTTGGTCGCAGGGTTATGCCCAAACGATAATAGTAGTTTGGCCTTCTCAAAATCTTCTAACCTAACCGTAGCTTTACCAACGCCTAACTGCTTACCCAGCATGACAGAGGTTGGCTCATGGCACATGTTGGAGCAATCTGGCAGATTATTCGTACCAAAACAGCGTACAAATAACTGATACATAAAGGCGGGCTCATTAGTGACTCGTCCTGAGGTATAAAATAAGGCTTCATCTGGAGAGGCAAGCTTATTCAACTGCTCAGCGATGATGCTATAAGCCTTCTCCCAAGAAATGGCGACATAACGGTCTTGAGACGCATCATAACGTAGAGGCTCTGATAGACGACCACTATGCTCAATCTCATAACCGTTCCATTTTTGTAGTTCTGTCACAGTATACTTAGCAAAAAATTTAGCATCGGCTTTAGTGGACATCGCTTCACTAGCGATAACCTTGATGCCAGTCTCGCACACGTCAATAGTCTTATGAGATTTATGATCAGGCCATGCACAGCCTGGACAGTCAAATCCATACTGAGGCTGATTGCTACCAAATACGCTCAAACTACCACGTGTAAAGGCTTTGTAATCCATAAGCTTGCGTGTAGAAGCAACTAAAGCTGGCCAACCAGCAGCAGGGTGAGAATAAATAGGAATTTTACGCATGGTAGACCTCATAGATAAATAACGATAAAAAATATAGTATGATAACTATATAATGACTGGCCGAAACTTTATAGCATCATTACCTTTGCATAACAAAAATTTATCCCAATAAAAAACGCCTGCTATGAAACAGACGTTATTTATCGCTAGTATCAAAAGAATTTAGCTCAATATCAAACTATCATCTTCGACTTTTTCGCCGCGCGTTTGCTCAAACATATCTAGTAAATCATGCACGTTCATGTCTTTACGGATATCGCCAGACACATCTAATACCACTTGCCCTTGATGGAGCATCACAGTACGCGTGCCATGGGCCAGTGCTTGTTGCATGGAATGCGTGACCATCATTGTCGTAAGCTGATTGTCAGTAACGATTTTATCGGTTAATTCTAAAACGAACGCCGCCGTTTTAGGGTCAAGGGCGGCGGTATGCTCATCAAGTAGCAAAATCTTTGACGGCTGCAATGATGCCATAAGCAGACTTACCGCTTGGCGTTGACCACCAGATAATAATCCCATACGGTCGGTTAGACGATTCTCCAGTCCCAGTTTTAGAACTGCAAGCTTCTCTTTAAATAGATCTCGATTGTTTTGATTGAGGGCAAAATTCAAGCCACGTTTGCCCCCGCGTTTGTAAGCCAGCGCCATATTTTCTTCAATAGTCAATGCTTCACAAGTGCCAGCCATTGGGTCTTGGAACACGCGTGCCACCCAGTGCGCGCGTTGATGCGCGGTCTTCTTGGTGACATCGATACCATTTAGTAAAATTGAGCCGCTATCGACGCGCGTAGTACCACTGACTGCATTCAAAAAAGTGGATTTGCCAGCGCCATTAGTACCAATAACAGTGACGAATTCACCGTCAGCGATGTTTAAGTTAATACCACGTAATGCAGGGTTTTCGATAGGTGTGCCTGGATTAAAGGTCAACCGTAAATCTGTGGCTTGCATCATAATCGTTATTCCTTATATTGACTTTAAGCTTGGCAAGTTTCCATCACAGCCTGCCTAAAGCTAGGCACGAACTCTACGAGATAAAAACTTGGTTTTCACTTTTGGCAGTACCAAAGCCAATACCACCAGCAGAGCGGTGATTAGGTTCAAATCTTGCGGTCCAAAGCCAATGCTACGTAGCGTGTCACTGGAGAGAGCAACTTGAATAAACAGCTTATATAACACAGCACCTATGATGACAGCAAAGGTAATCAGCCAAATACGTTTGGCTGGGATGATCGTCTCACCAATGATGACCGCGGCAAGACCGATAACAATCGTACCAATACCGATAGAGATATCTGCGCCACCTTGAGTCTGTACAAATAGCGCCCCGGCCAACGCAATTAAACCGTTGGAGATTGACATACCAATAATGGTCATCCATGAAGTATTAATACCTTGTGCTTGCGCCATGCGCAGGTTTGAACCAGTTGCTCGCATCGATAGACCCGTTTCGGTGCTATAAAACCAGTCCAAAAACAATTTGGCCAATAAAATAACCATGCCAATAATCAAGCAGCGCATCCAATAGCCGTTGCTATCGTTGACTAGTGTACTAAAAACGGTGGTTTCACCTAACAGTGGTAGGTTTGGGGCACCCATAATACGTAAGTTGACCGAATACAGTGCCACCATGACTAAAATACTAGCAAGCAGCTGTAAAATGCCAAGCTTAACATGCAGCCATGCAGTGAAAATACCTGCGATGGAACCTGCCAGCATTCCAAACACGCAAGCAAGCCACGGATTGAAACCCGCTATGATAGAGATGCCCGCGACCGCCCCACCTAATGGAAAACTACCATCGG
>JARIAA010000108.1 GCA_029264635.1 Psychrobacter sp.
AATCAGCAGCTTGAGATGACTGGTAAACCACCCGTTGTCTATTTGCTAGCAGGTCTGCAAGGGTCGGGTAAAACCACCACGGCTGGTAAATTTGCAAAGTTTTTACAAGAGCGCCATAAGAAAAAAGTCATGCTGGTCTCAGCTGACGTTTACCGTCCAGCGGCGATTGCTCAGCTTGAGCAAGTGGCAGGTCAGGTGAATGCTAAGTTTGTGCAATCAAGCACGGATGAAAATCCCATTGATATCGCACGGCGTGCTATCGAAGAGGCTAAGATTCAATATCAAGATATTTTGATTATTGATACGGCTGGGCGTCTGCACATAGATGATACCATGATGGATGAGATTAAAGCGTTAACCGCTGCAGTCAATCCTTCTGAAACTCTATTCGTGGTCGATGCCATGACTGGTCAAGATGCGGCCAATACGGCAAAGGCTTTTAATGATGCCTTGCCATTGACAGGGGTTATCTTAACCAAAACGGATGGTGATGCTCGTGGCGGTGCAGCGCTTTCTGTACGTGCAATCACTGGCAAGCCAATCAAATTTTTAGGTCGCGGTGAGAAGTTAGACGAGCTAGAGTTGTTCCATCCTGAGCGTATCGCGCAGCGTATCCTTGGTATGGGTGACGTCTTAAGCCTAGTCGAAGAAGTCGAACAAAAGATCGACCGTGACAAAGCTGAAAAAATGGCGAAAAAGATGCAAAATGGCGGCGAGTTCGACCTCGAGGATCTGTTGACCCAGTTTCAGCAAATGAAAAACATGGGCGGCATGGCAGGATTCCTCGATAAAATGCCAGGCATGGGCGGCTCAGATATGCAAAAAGCCGTTCAAGATGCTAAGCCTGAAGAAAAGGTACGTGAGATGGAAGCCTTGATTAATTCTATGACCCCATTTGAGCGTCAAAATCCCGATAAAATTAACCCAAGCCGTTAGCGCCGTATTGCTGCAGGCTCTGGTCGTGAGATTCAAGATGTCAACCGCTTGCTTAAGCAGCACAAGCAAATGGCAAAAATGATGAAAATGATTTCAAAGCCTGAAGGCATCAGTAAAATGATGAAGTCTATGCAAGGGTTAATGGGCGGTGGTGGCGGAGCTGGGGGCGGTGGTCCATTATTTGGTAGCGGTGCTCAGCAAGGCGGCGCTAAAGATGTCAACCCGCAGCAACTAGCGAAGCAAATGGGACTTGATCCTAACAATATGCCAAGTGCAGAAGACATGCAAAAGCAGATGCAAGAGATGCAA
The DNA here is from genome assembly GCA_029264635.1 of Psychrobacter sp. Taxonomy (GTDB): domain Bacteria; phylum Pseudomonadota; class Gammaproteobacteria; order Pseudomonadales; family Moraxellaceae; genus Psychrobacter. The sequence goes on from JARIAA010000108.1 coordinate 1,246, forward strand.
AACCAAGCGCCGAAAAATTTTAAAACGCGGTTTTAACTCGTAGCTGATGAGTAATTATTGACCCATGAAAACCCCAAAGCCAGATAGTTTTGGGGTTTTTTATGGATATAACGTTTAGATGGACTTTGATGGATAAAGTATGAAAAACGTAGAAAGTAATAAAAATCGCTTACCCTAAATGCTATGATAGGCGCTTTTATAAAGCCCGTGCTTTTTTATAAACCCAGTATTTTTTGTAAGGCCAAGCGTACCAGCAGAGGTTGTCATGTTTTTAGCAATGGATACCGTATTTGATCAGTGCTCAATCGCCGTTTTAGATGCGAGCGGCCAAGTGATATCAAGTCATACTGAGACGGGTAAGCGTCAGCAGACTCAGCAAATTTTACCGATGATTGATGCTGCCCTGTCCGAAAGCCAGCTCAAACTGGCGGATGTACAGGCATTGATATTTAACCGTGGTCCTGGCGCATTTAGTGGCATTCGGATTAATACGGCGGTGGTACAAGCGTTATCAGTGGCACATGACCTGCCTTGTGTGGGAGTTTCGAGCCTGCAAGCGATTGCGCAGCGTGCTTATCAGCAATATGGGTTGACGCATGTATATAGCGCGCTTGACGCACGCATGCAGCAGGTTTACTTTGGCCAATATGGCATACAAGATAATGAGTCATCAGATCAACCGTCAAACCATGCTGTCATGCAGCCTGTGTTAGTCAATGAGGAAGAGAGCACCGAGCAGCTGCTGGACTATGACAGCCAAACAGTATTGAATATTCCTATCGTTGGTAATGGCGCGCCGCTATTAACAGTACACGATGGGCAGATATGCTATGAAGATGTCTGGCCAGATGCGACAGTGATTGGACAATTGGGGATTGCACAGTTCATAGCGTCTGGCGGTACTGATGCGGCGCATGCGCTGCCAAAGTATTTGCGTAATCAAGCATGGAAAACGTTAAAGGAACAAGGTAAAACCTAGTCCTTAATACAGCAGCAGGGTATCTGGTTTAAAGTAAATCAACCATAGAAAAGCAACGACAACACAGGACAGCCGTTAGGTCTATTTTTAGGAAAACAATTGTGGATATACTCTTATTAATTCAAGCGGTCGTCATGGGTATCGTTGAAGGGATCACTGAGTTTTTACCCATCTCCAGCACAGGCTACTTAATTTTATCAGCTGATATAATGGGCTTTTGGACAAAAGATAAAGTTGATCTGTTCATTGTCGTGGTTCAGCTGGGCGCTATTTTAGCGGTTATTTATGACTATTGGGGTAGACTCTGGCAGGCGCTGTTGGGGCTACTCACGGGTAAAGCAGAAGGCATGAGCAATCCAAGGCAGCTAGGTCTGAGTCTGATTGTGGCCACAATTCCAGTTATGCTCGTCGGTTTTACCTTTGCTGACGAAATCAAAACCTATTTATTTAATCCTATGATTGTCGCGATTATGCTGATTGTAGGTGGTTTGCTGATATTCTATGTAGAAAAACGTCCAAAAACGATTATCGCTAAAGAGGCTGAAGAGGTCAGTCTAAAAACGGCACTCATGATTGGTCTGTTTCAGTGTTTGGCACTGATACCAGGCACGTCACGCTCAGGCGCTACTATTATTGGTGCCCTTTGGCTTGGCGTCTCACGTAAAGCTTCAGCAGAGTTTTCATTCTTTTTGGGTATTCCTGTCATCGTCGGCGCAGCAATGTTAGATTTGCTCAAGCACGGTGATGTATTGACCAGTAGCGAAGACTGGTTGGTATTGGGCGTCGGTACAGTTGTGTCCTTTATTGTCGCGCTATTATGTATCCGCTGGTTAGTAGCATGGGTGAGTCGCCGCGACTTTACGATTTTTGCATGGCTACGCATTATTACAGGCGTGGTGGTATTGTTAGCGTCTTGGTTGTTTGGCTATCAGATGGCAGGCTAACTTTGCAGATGGTTTTACTGGATTTGTAGATAACGTAAAGGAATGGCTTTTATGAGCGCCTGGCACCCAGAACTTAAAGAGGCTACTGCCTTACTGCATTGCCAGCTATGCTATGTTAGCGAGTCGCAGCAAGCCCAGATTGAGTGCTTGCAGATGTTGATAACGGAACATGAACTACCCATCGTTTTAAATACCGAGCTCATTAGTGATAAACTTAATCAAAAACGCCGCCAGCAGTTAAGTCAGCTGTCTTCTGAGCCTATTTTACTGCTGGATGATAAAGATAGGCTATCATGGCTGAGTAATGGACTAAGTGTCTCGCAAGAATGGGATAAGTTACAACGCCGCGTGGTGAGTGCTGGGCGTAAATCTGAGTTGTTATTACAAGCAGCAAAAGTGAGTGCAGGTAGCCATGTCATTGACGCGACCGCAGGCTTTGGTCATGATAGTCTGATATTAGCCAGCACAGGCGCGCAAGTCACGATGCTAGAGCAGCAACCCTTGATGGCCCTGCTCTTGTTAGCAGAGCAGCAGCGTATGAGTGCCTTGCCTAATTGGCAAAAGCTCATGACGCGTCTAAATATCATCAATATCGATGCGATGAGCTATTTTGCAACCTTACAAGCTAAGTCGATAAATGCTACTAAAGACATAGAGGTCATCTATTTAGATCCGATGTTTCCAGAGGGTAGCTATCAAGATAGTAAGACGGGCAAAGGGGCTAAAGTGGGCAAGCATATGCAAGCGTTGCATCAGTTGGCCCGCCCACCAAGCGCAGACGAAGAGCGGCAATTGCTACAGAGTGCGCAAGCCGTGGTCAGTCGAAACATACAAAAACAAGGCCGCGTCGTCGTGAAGCGTCCGCAGTTTGCGCCGTTACTGGCTCAGCAACAACCAAGTGAGAGCTGGCACAATGAAGCAGTACGCTTTGACGGTTATTTCGTCTGATAATCATAAATGAGCTTAGCGTTATTAGAGTGGGGATAATGGATGTCAACGATAGTTATTTGGGTCATGGGTGCGATTTTATTATTGATCAATATTATGCTGCGTACTCGACTATTAAGGTTGGAGGCGCGGCTAAAAGAGCTGAGCAATCCACAAGAGCAGTTAGCTTTTTTACGTCAGCAAGCGGCACAAAAAGATAAAATCCCTGCGATTAAAGCCTTACGCAAACAATATCCTGAGCTGTCGCTAATCGAGGCAAATCAATTGTGGCAACAAATATAGAGACCATCGTGTAATGATACAGACTCGTTTATCCTTAACGCCCAAAGAAAAACTCCATGCTTATATGCAACTGACACGCTTCGATAAGCCTGTGGGTATCGAGCTATTACTATGGCCAACATTATGGGGCGTCATGCTGGCCGCGATGGGGCAAGCACAGCAGCAAGGGGCAACGGCGGGTCTGCCAAGTCTCAAAATTTTTGTGATCTTCGCTATTGGGGCGATATTGATGCGGGCAGCAGGCTGTGCAATTAATGACTTCGCTGATCGTAAAGTAGATGGTCATGTGACCCGCACCAAAGGACGCCCTTTAGCAGATGGACGCTTATCTGGCAAAGAAGCCATCGCCGCTTTTTTAGTGTTGGTCTTATTAAGTGCAAGCTTACTGTTTTTCTTGCCCGTTAAGGTGTTTTATTGGTCGCTTGGCGCTGTTATATTGGCGTTCATTTATCCCTTTATGAAGCGCTTTACGCATATGCCACAAGTGTTTTTGGCCGCCGCTTTTGGTTGGGCGATACCGATGGCTTATGTGGCGGTGCAAGGCGCGCCTGATATTTGGTGCTGGCTGTTGTTCATCGCCTATATGTGCTGGACAGTGGCTTACGATACGCAGTACGCCATGGCTGATCGTGAAGATGATCTAAAGATAGGAGTCAAATCAACCGCAATATTATTTGGCCGCTACGATGTGGTTATTATTTCGATATTACAAACGGTGTTTTTGCTCATTATGGGCGTGGTCATGTGGCATTACTTTACGCCAACGAGCTTAAGTATCACGCCAGTATTTGGGCTAGCATTAGTTGCTATGATGTTTGCCAAGCAAAACAGCGCTTGTGGCAGTCGTCAAGCTTTAGCGTGTTTTCAATCGTTTTTGGCCAACATATGGGTTGGACGTTACGTCTTTGCTCTCATAGCAGTTGCTTGTCTATGGACGACTTTTAATGGATAAATTCAATAAGTTTTCGAAAATAAAGGCAAAAAAACCGCCAGATATATCCACAGCTGATTATCAAGCAAAGCTGGCTGAGCATGGTTTGACACGCGCGCAAGTTATCGCGACCGAGCGTAAATTGGCGAAGTTTGCCAATACCATGGATTCATTGGTCCGTATTCCGTTTACTAAACAAGGGATGGGCGTCGATGCGGCGCTCTCCACCATCCCGTTAGCTGGTGATTTGGCAGGACTTGCATTGACCAGCTATGCGTTTGTGCTGGGCCGTCAGCTGGGCGTGCCAGCACACAAAATGACGCCAGCGGTCAGATTGGCGCTCATTGATATGGTGGTTGGCATCGTACCTGGTATTGGGACGCTGCTTGATATCTTTATACGTCCTAGCCGTAAAACCTTAGTCATCGTACATCAGCACTTACACGATGAGTACGGTATCACCGAAACCATACATATGGATCGGCCGTTTCTACATCAATCATTAGAAGACAAGCAGCAAAAAAGTCGTTTTTGGCGAATTCCAATCGTTGCATGGTGCTATCTGCATGTGCCTGATATATTAGGTCTAGTCGTTTTACTAT
>JARIAA010000230.1 GCA_029264635.1 Psychrobacter sp.
AACGGGTGGTTTACCCGTCATCTCAAGCTGCTGATTGGCACTGCCCATCATCTCCGTCAGCTCATCGTGTACAATCTTGACAAATGCCTGACCTGGAGCCAATTCTTTCAGCACTTCAGCGCCGAGCGCCTGCTCTTTTACACGTTTAACGAAATCACGCGTGACAGGTAACGCCACATCAGCTTCTAACAGCGCCATGCGCACTTCGCGCAGTGTGTCTTTGATATTGTCTTCAGTCAGTTGCCCTGTGCCAACGATATTACGTAGGCTCGATGATAGACGTTCTGTTAAGGTATCAAACATAAATAACTCTCAATTAAACAGTTAACATGATTTTATCAAAAGGCTTTGATAAACAGTTATAAAATTAAAAAACATTGTATTAAAATTGAATGACATAAAATAGTTCGGGATAACGCACAGTGATATCAAGCACTGTTTAACCAAATTTGGTAGATTACGAATACTATAGCGCAGTTTCACTAAGACTTTGGATACATTTGGTTTTAATGTCTTACGCTCAGGCTCACACACTATAATGAGGTCAGCGCAATCGAAAGAGCGATGTTAATGTTTATGGCTCAAACGTTGATTAATCAGCTGCTCATCATCATCGTATTGCAGCATATAGTCAGCTCGAAATAAAATCGATACGCTAATATAGACATTCTGCTGGGATAAATTTTGCGCAGCGTCTGTCAACGTAGATACAGCAAGCAAGTAAAGTTTGTACCAGCAGCGCTGTATCGGTTTTAAAGTATGTCAACTATATATAAAGAATAATAGTATGTTTCTCAATTGACCTTCATTTTATGATAAATTGAACGATTATTATAATCATTCTGATCTTACCGTTTTAGCGTTAACTTGAGCTGCTGATAAAATGAGACTTTTACCTGTATACCTTACCTTTATGATGGCAAGTGCGGCTTATATACTAGCCAGCATGCATATCAGTTGGGCGCTGATAAAAGACCGCCCTATCCATAAGGCGCTAAGTCTGGGTTTGTTAAGTATCGGTATGCTGGCCCATGCCGCCTTATTATACCCTTATGTGGTGACGTTATATGGACTAAACTTTAATCTATTTAATACCTTAAGCCTCATCAGCCTGTGTTTCTTATTTTTTTACGTACTTTTTTGTCTGTACCGCCCTATTCTCAGCCTTGGAATATTAGCAGCGCCAACTGCGCTTATAGGTATGACGGTCGGTTACGTTGGCCGTGCGCCTTATCAGCCGTTGACTAACGTCAGTGTTGGTCTTGAAGCGCATATACTCTTGTCGCTTGCCGCCTATTGTGTGCTGCTGATGGCGGCCGTACAAGCGCTATTTTTACGGTTTCAAATTCGTGAGCTCAAACACCATACCATCCACCGTTTTTGGGTCAATAAATTGCCGCCCCTCCAAAGTATGGAGAGCCTATTATTCGACATGATACTGGTAGGTTTCATACTACTTAGTATTGCGCTAGGCATTGGCTTTATCTATGTCGAAGATTTGATGGCGCAGCATATCGCCCATAAGACCGTCTTTAGCCTACTGTCATGGCTGCTATTTGGTGTGCTGTTGATAGGCAACTGGCGCGCTGGATGGCGCGGTAAACGTGCTGCCAACATTACCTTTTACGCCTTTATCTTATTAGCAATTGGCTTTGTTGGCAGTAAGTTTGTTTTAGAGATGGTGCTATAGAAAAGACGCTTCGGTCGGTAAGAATGAATGATTGAAGCGATTGCCGACCACGCAGCTGACTTCACAAAATTTTTCTAATTAAAAACTACCGTCTTATTCCCCGTTACGATCACGCGATTTTGCACATGCCAGTTGACGGCGCGCGCTAATACATTGCGCTCGATGTCACGGCCAATAGCACGCAGCTCTGTCACCCCTTGACGATGCGTCACCCGATGCACGTCCTGCTCAATAATAGGCCCTTGATCAAGCTCAGCCGTCACATAGTGGGCCGTCGCCCCAATAAGCTTGACGCCTTTATCATACGCTTGACGATAAGGGTCGGCGCCTACGAACGCGGGCAGAAATGAATGATGAATATTGATAATCTGCATCGGCCAGCACGTCACAAAATCAGACGATAATATTTGCATATAGCGCGCTAATACCAGCAAGTCGTTGTCTGCCATCAACTCATGAATCTGCGCTTCGGCATCGCTCTTATTATCTTTAGTCACTGGAACATAATGAAAAGGTATGCCGAAGTTTTCGACCGCTTGACGCAAATCTTCGTGATTGCTCACAACTGAGGTAATTTGGCAATCGAGCAAGCCGCGTTGATGACGCCACAGCAAATCTAATAATGCATGATCAAACTTGGATACTAAGATACCGACCTTCGTCTGAATGGCATTGTCGTGTAAGCGCCAAGTCATGTTATGACGTTTGGCAACCGTATGCGCAAAGCTGGCCTCAAAGTTTTCGATAATCTCGCTTAGCTCTGCCAGCGCAAACTCCAAACGCATAAAATACTGTCCGCCTTCGTGTGCGGTTGAGTACTGATCAAGAGAGATAATATTGCCGCCATAACGATGAATAAACTCAGATACCGCTTGTACAATGCCTGCTTGGTCTCGGCATTTGATCAACAGTGTGGCGGTATCAATAGCAGTACAAGCTGATGCAGCACTAGCTACCTTGTTCAATGCTTTTGGTAATGGAATCGTTGCAGTGTCTGACATAATGCGCCTAATGTATAGATAAAGAGATTACTATCTGAATTTGAGAAACAATCAATAGTATAGCAAACTGTCTATTTTAATCGCTTCTGCAATATTTTGCTGATTGAGTTGGTTGTATTTAGTTATTGAAATTACAAATACAAAAACCCCCAACACAAGGGTTGAGGGTTTTGTATGACAGTATTAACAACTTAATAAACTCAACGCCTGTTTAAACAAATTATTAACTACTCATTTTGATGGTTCTAGAAAAACTAAATCCGTTATTACTAATATTAAGAGTAGAACCTAATTCGAAAGCTTCGTCGAAATCTACTATAAAGGTATTAATGGTTCCATCAGAAGAGACTTTGCCTTGCTTACCATTAATTGAAACACCGTATCTTGGCTGATAAGGTGACAGCGTTACTGTGGTATTTGGTTTATCTTTGATGCGGTTAATAACTACACTTATATCATTTATACACGTTGCTCCACCAGTGCCAAATGCACTAGCATCACCAATCCAAGGAGTAATGAGCGTTGAATTAATAATTCTGATATCGTCAGCAATAGAAGGTAGGACATAATTGATACTCTGTATATTTTCACTACCATTTAAAAAGGTAGAAGCATCAAAACGTACTTTCACCCAGTTCGAATAACGCATTGGATATCGAATCTGGAAGTCAGCACGTCCTTCAGAATCTGTCACAAAAGTATAACCATCATCTGATACTGTACCGCCAATAATAGCTACTGGGTTAATCGGATCAAGTCGACCATTACTGATAGTGCCATCATCATTGACACTAACGTCAGCATTTTTGTCTAAAGTATAATTATATTCTGGATCTTCGGTAGGTAACCAATTAGACCTCAAAAGGATAGGCGTTAGCTCAGAGAAGGTTTCATGTTCACGAGTTTTATCAGAAACACTACTTTTAAGTAGGCATACTCTACCTTGAGCATACTCGATAGCATAAGATTTGATCGAAACCTCTCTATTTGGAACGGCACGCCCTGAACCATCCATAACAGATATAGATGCTTCGGCAGTATAGTAGATATTGTCAGAAGACAACTTATTACTAAATGATAAAGTGGTATATACCGCTTCTTTCGATACCGTAATGTTTGTTGTCTTAGTACCGATACCTGATTTATCGTTTAACAAACGCGCATTTATGATAACGCCGCCAATAGGTGAGCTGGCATTAGCCAAATAAACCACTCTTGCTTCACCCTTGCTGTCTGTCACCGCTGTCGCAGCTGATAGTCGACCAGCCGATGAGTCGGCC
>JARIAA010000243.1 GCA_029264635.1 Psychrobacter sp.
AACGGGTGCAAAACCATTGAACCAAGCATGATCCCAGTGACGCTTATCCAATGCCGCTTTGTTATAACTTTTGCCCTGCGCAATCGACTTAACCTGAGCGGTACCTGTCTTGCCCGCGATACGATAACGTGGGGTATAGATACCTCGGCCTGTACCAGCCTTGATAGTCTCTTCCATAGCATCGTGCATCCGTGTCCAGTCAGAGGGCTTGCCGTTATAGTCAATTTTGCCGTCTGGTTTGGTAATCACATCAACGCCCGCAGCGCCATCGCTATTTTTTAGCAAATGCGGGGTTATATGATTGCCCTTATTGGCCGTCATAGCAGTGGCATTGGCTATCTGTAACGGCGTCGCTAAAAAGTACCCTTGACCAATACTGACCGAAATCGTTTCACCGGGTAGCCAGTTGGTATCGTAGGTGTCCTTTTTCCACTTCGGTGAAGGCATAATGCCTGTTTTTTCATTGGGCAAATCAATGCCTGTTTCTTCACCAAATCCAAAGCGTACCATCCAATCATGCAGGCGCTGAATGCCCATCTCATAGGCCAATTTATAGTAATAAGTATCAACGGACATCACAATAGATTTTTTTAAGTTTACTGTGCCATGACCGCCTTTTTTCCAATCACGAAACCGATGGGAGTCTCCAGGTAAGCTGAAATAACCAGGGTCATAGATAGTCGTATTCCAATCACGAAGACCATAATGAATACCACCCAAACCCTCAAAAGGTTTGATAGTAGATCCAGGTGGGTACATGCCTTGTAAAGCACGATTATAGAGCGGTTGATCAAGATCCTCTCGTAGTGCGTCGTAATCTTTAAATGAGATGCCTGAAATAAAGGGGTTAGGATCGTAACTTGGGTTACTGACAAACGCTAATACATCGCCGTTCTTTGGATCTATCGCGACAATGGCGCCGCGGCGTCCGTCTAACTGCTGCTGAGCGACTGTTTGTAAACCATAGTCCAAGCTCAAGGTAATGTCATTACCCGATATGGGCGGTTTGGTATCTAATTGGCGTAGTATATTGCCATGAACATCGGTTTCTACTGATTGGTAACCGGGTTGCCCAAGTAAGATGTCTTCATAAAAATCCTCAATACCAATTTTGCCGATAAGGTCAGTACCTGCGTAACGATCTTTATTAATCTGCTTAGATTCTTTGTCATTGATACGTCCCACATAGCCGATAACGTGGGCAAATAGCTCATCGTAAGGGTAGGAGCGCGTCAGCTTGCTTTGAATAGTCACTCCGCGAAAAAACGGTTTGCGCTCACTAAACTGGGCCAATTGTGTGTCTGTCAAATCAATCTTGATGGTCACAGGATCATTTTTACTTTTGCTTAGCCGCGCCAAAATATCAGTAATATCATTCTCTGTCAGATCAAAAATAGGCGCAAGCAGTTGTAATGTCCGCGCTGGATTTTCTACCTCATCAGGGCTGAGCATTGCCGTGAATACAGGCTGATTGTCAGCCAGTAACACGCCATTACGATCATAGATATAACCTCGGCTTGGCGGGGCAGAGATAAGCTTAATACGATTATTATCCGCCTGAGTCTTGTATTTATCATGCGCGTACACTTGCAAATATCCATAACGTAATAATAAAACTACCATACCCAAAAAAATTAACAAACCAAAAATAAGAATGCGCCGCATGAAAATACGGTTGACCTGTTCGGTGTCTGGGATAAGCGATTTATTCATGTAAGTTGTGTACCAATAAGCGCGGTGATTAAAGTGCGTAGCATCTTAACAATAGGGGTAGAAGTCATAGAGTAGCTAATAAATTCTATGGCTCAGTATTAGCCAAATACAGGAGAAAAAATAACTATTTCAATAACATAACGCACCTAGTCTTGCCATTATAAAAAATTTTTGACGTTATGATTGGACGATGAATTATAACAGAACGAAATAAATTACGCTGGCATTGCGCGCTTATTTCTCAGGTGTTTCTGATATGCAAATGTTAGTAACATCTAAAAAGCATTTTACCTAATTAGCAATAGCAAACTCATAGGATTGCTGTCATCTAAGCTCACAACTTGACTGGGCTGGATGAGTGCTAATAAGCGGCAAGTATGCTAAAATCAGGCGATTTATTTTATAGTATTTACTCGTTTTCAGAGCGCAAGTTCTTACTTGAGCGTTTTTTAGGCATTCTAACAAATGATAATACATGAACGATAACCATTACGTTAGAGGTAGAAAGAATTATGGTCGAAACCTCACTATGGCAGATGCTTGCTGAGCACCCAGAGTTTCTTGCCATGCTGACCATTCCACCAGTGACGGCATTTGTCACTTGGGTACATGTATGGATGGCTCTAAAAATGCTGTTTTATCCCATTAAGTTTTGGGGTATTCGGATACCTAAGTTTCCTTTTTTTGGGCTGCCTGGTATCGGCTGGCAGGGTATTGTCCCGCGTAAAGCGGGCAAAATATCGGGGGTTATCGTTGATCAGACGCTCTCAAAGCTTGGCTCGCTTGAGGAGTTTTTTCAAGCGATGGAGCCGCAGCAAATGGCGGAGTTCATCACTGATACCATTGACGGTAATCTTGAATCGCTTATTGATGAGATTATGCTTGAGCGCTCAGAGACCCTATGGAGAAACGTCCCTTACGCCTTAAAACGCCGTATTTACGCTCAAGCACACCAAGAATTACCAGATATCATGCAGTCGCTCGTCACTGATTTGACTTACCATGTTGAAGATTTGGTCAATATGCGTCAGATGATTGTGAACAAAATGGAGAGTGATCGCCGCTTGATGGTCAATATGTTCTTAAAAGTTGGCCAAAAAGAGATTGATTTTATTTGGCATATTAGTGCTTTGATTGGGCTGATTTTTGGTCTTATTCAGATGTTCATCTTTTTAGTAGTACCGCAGCATTGGACAGTGCCGTTTTTTGCGGCTATTTGGGGGTTTTTAACCAACTGGATTGCGATTTGGATGGTGTTTAATCCCGTCGAACCAAAGTTTGTACCTTATGTAAAGTTTTTTGCACGCCGTACAGGTTTTCCGTTTATCACATTGCAATTACCGCATGTGGCCGAGTTTCGCTTTCAAGGCGGCTTTATGAAGCGGCAAGAAGAAGTCTCTGAGGTATTTGCACAGATTGTCGTTAATGATTTGGTGACGATTGAGAACATCATGAACGAGATGATGTATGGTGAGCGCGCTGCACAAACACGTGAGCTCATGAAGTCGCACCTTTATCAGTTGTTAGAGTCACCTGTTGTTAGTACCACGCTACGTATGGGACTGGGTCGCCGTGAATTTGGTCAATTAAAGAATACGATTATTGACAAGTCGATTAGTGCCACCATGGTGCCACTACGAGATCCTGAGCTTAATGAGAGCCGCGCTAGTAAAATTTTTGGCTTGTTTCGCGATCGTATTCGAGCATTATCGCCTGATGAATTTCAAAACTTATTACGTCCTGCATTTCGAGAAGATGAGATGACGCTGATTGTGCTGGGTGGTTTGACTGGATTTTTAGCGGGTTGGTTACACCTTGTTTTGGTGTTTTTTCCAGCGATACAGTAATAAATAGTATAATAGACAAAGGCAACATAGATTGTGTTTACATATAGAAGAATCTGAAGTTGTCAGTGCTTTTAAACGAATACCACTCCCAATCCGCCACAGTAAACGATGACCGTATTAGGGTAAACAGGGTTAGATTGTATGTTAATCACAGAATTGGGTTATTTTGCCTTACTAGCTGCCTTTGTATTGGCGATCTTACAGGTAGTATTACCGACCGTTGGGGTCATGCGTGACCAAGTTGCTTGGCAGCGTTTGGCACCAAGTTTGGCTTGGGCGCAGTTTGCCGCGATGATCACGTCATTTGCAGCCTTAATGGCAGGCTTTTATTATAATGATTTTAGCTTAGTTTATGTCACCCAGCATTCCAATACCTTGTTACCTTGGTATTATAAGCTGTCAGCAACCTGGGGTGGTCATGAAGGGTCTTTGCTATTATGGATGACTATCATGGCGACATGGTGCGCGTTAGTCTCTTACTTTAGCCGTGGTTTGCCATTATCAATGCGAGCGCGAGTATTGGTGATACTGGCTGGCGTGCAAATGATGATGCTAGCGATGCTTATCTTCACCTCATCGCCATTTGAGCGTACTTTACCGAACTTACCTATCGATGGTGCTGATCTTAATCCTGTCCTACAAGATTTTGGCCTGATCATTCACCCGCCTATGCTATATATGGGTTATGTAGGTATGGTTGTGCCGTTTGCCTTTTGTATGGCGGCTTTATGGGAGGGGCGCTTGGATGCAGTATGGACCCGCTGGTCACGCCCTTGGGCATTAGCGGCTTGGGGATTTTTGACCGTGGGTATCGCACTGGGTTCGTGGTGGGCCTACTACGAGCTTGGCTGGGGCGGTTGGTGGTTTTGGGATCCAGTAGAAAATGCATCATTAATGCCATGGCTTGCTGGCACTGCTTTGCTACATTCGCTAGCCGTTACGGAGAAGCGCGGTGTATTTAAGGCATGGACGATTATGCTGGCGATTTTTGCCTTTGCGCTGAGTTTACTAGGAACTTTCTTAGTACGTTCAGGAGTCATTACATCAGTGCATTCGTTCGCAGCTGATCCAACACGCGGTTTGGTGATTTTAGCCATTCTTGGCATCATCGTAGGCGGTGGTCTATTGATGTTTGCGGTACGTGGTTGGCGTCTGACGGTTGAGAGTCAATATCAGCTAATCTCACGTGAGTCGTTTTTGGTCATCAACAATGCCATCATTTTGATCGCAACTTTAGTCGTACTGCTCGGCACCCTTTATCCCATTATCGCTGATGCTTTTAAACTAGGACAGGTATCCGTTGGCCCTCCTTATTTTAATGCTTTATTTGTCCCTTTGACTTGGCTTGTGTTATTGGCAATGGGTATGGGCTCGAATATCCGCTGGAAAAAAGATAAGCGTCCATTGTTAGGTATTGGAATGGTCATTGCGGTCAGCAGTCTGATACTTGCAGCGATTATTACCTATTTTGTCCATCCCTCATCTATGCTCAATATCGGTGTAACCTTAGCAGTCAGCTTTTGGGTGCTGTTTTGGATGGTCATTGATTTTAAAGACAAAACCAAAAATGCCCCAAGTATGGTGAGTGGTCTACGTCAGCTACGCCTAAGCTACTGGGGCCAACAAATTGCTCATATTGGAGTTTTAGTTGCTGTGATTGGTATTGCTTTTACCAGTAGCTTAAGTATCGAGCGCGATGTTGCATTAGGATCTAACGATAGTGTCAACGTCCAAGGTTATTATTTTACAGTAAGAGACTTCCGCGAGGTCAAAGGCAGTAACTTTGATGGTGTTCAAGCAGAGGTTGAGGTCACTAAAGATGGCCGTGCAGTGACTACTTTGTATCCTGAAAAACGCACCTATATCATTAGCATGATGCCAATGACTGAGGCAGCCATTGATGCAAGCCTTATGCGCGATTTGTATGTCGCTCTTGGCGAACCAATTGCTGAAGGTAGTAATCAGTGGGCTGTACGTATCTATGTCAAACCCTTAATACGCTGGATATGGCTAGGTGCACTAATCATGGCTTTTGGGGCATTAATCAGCATGTTTGATAAGCGTTATCGTATTAAAAAAACCACGGTATCAAATAAAGTGATTGTAACTAATACAGATAACATAGTTGCCAATACAGCTGCGCCTGTGACTACCAAGGGGGAGAAGTAAGATGAGTATGTCAGACAATACCCCCAATCCAAACAGCCATCAAAACAATGAACGTCATACAAAAACGATGAATAGAAAACAGCTCAAAGTATGGTTTTTAATCCCACTTATCGTGTTTTTTGGTCTGATGATAATGCTGTATATGCGTTTGGGCAAGCCCACCGATATCGTGACTAACACAGCGCTTGAGCGGCCTGTACCCACTTTTGAGCTGCCACTATTGTCAGATACGAGCCGTATTATGACTAATGAAAATTTACCTGATGAGCCGTTTTTGATGAACATTTGGGGCTCTTGGTGTCCAACCTGTATTGTTGAGCATCCTTTTTTAATGCAGTTAGAGGAGCGCGGTGTTAATTTGGTGGGTGTCAATTATAAAGATGAGATTGGCAATGCGCTAAGCTATTTAAACCGTGGCGGTGATCCGTTTTCTATGTCGATTCAGGATTTATCAGGTCAGTTTGCGCTAGATTTGGGTCTAACAGGGGCGCCTGAAACCTTTATCGTTGATGGGGACGGTATCATTCGTCAGCATATCATCGGTGAGATCAATGAAGCTAACTGGCAAGAACGTATTACGCCTTGTTTAATGGTGCTCAATGAGGCCAATAAAAACGGTAGCAGCCCAGAACCCAGTCAGGTTCAGGAGGCATGCCAATGAAAACGATTCAAATCAAACATAGCATCGTTTTGAAATTGTTAAGCGTGATACTGGCATGGCTAATTAGTGTGACAGTCTATGCTGCTATTGAAGTGTATGATTTTGACTCAGTGCAGCAAGAAGCTCAGTACCGTGGTCTCATTGAGGAGCTGCGCTGCCCAAAATGTCAAAATCAAAATTTGGCAGGCTCTGATGCACCCATCGCACAAGATCTCAAGCAAAAAACTTATGATCTCATCAAAGAGGGGCGCAGCGATGCTGAAATACGCAGCTATATGCAAGAGCGCTATGGCGACTTTATTACTTATAAGCCGCCCATACGCCCATCAACTTGGATATTGTGGTTTTTTCCACCATTATTATTGATTGTTTTGATTGTAGGCTGGTTTTGGCAGAGTAAGCGTCGACAGAGGGTTGCACGTGGTGATGGTAGCACTGTTGTGGACAGCACGGCTACCGCGTTGACCTCTGCAGAAAAGGCTGAACTTGATCGTTTATTATCACGATCAAATAGCACTGATGATGACATTACAAGCATAAGGGATAAAAAATGACCATATTTTCTACTGCTGGCTTATTTATTGCCCTAAGCTTACTTATTGCACTCATACTTGCTTTAATCGTTATTACACCGTGGTTACGCGCTTCTCGTTCAAACACTAGACCTGTTGATAACCAATTGCTAGATATCAATGTGGCAGTGTTCCGTGAACGTCTTGCAGAGCTCAAAACCGATAAAGATAGTGGTACTATCGACGATAACCATTACCAGAACCAAAAGCTTGAGCTTGAGCGGCAGCTATTGGACGCTCAGCGCCAAGTAACGCCGATGGTAACTCCTGGGGTCAAAAGCCGCTTAATAGTCACTGTTTGGGTGCCTGTATTGGCAGCGATGGCTTATTTGTTAGTCAGCGACCGTACATCCGTGTTTGAGCTGTGGCAGGCAGAAGATAAAGTAGGTCAAGTTGCCGATGATTTATTGACTGGTAAAATTGATCAACCACCAGAGTGGGCGATTGAAGATGGTCGCCAATTAATTAGCGCTATGCAGACCAATGTCTATCGTCATGCTGATGACCCCGATCGTTGGATGAGATTATCTGAGCTGTTTTTATCACTTGAGGCAAATGATTCTGCCTTGGAAGCCTTGTCTCGAGCCTATCGTCTATCACCAGATAACGAAGAGATCGCAACCACTTATGCTCAAATTAGCTTTTTTTCTAATGAAGGCCAGCTGGATGTGAATAGTCGCCGTGTATTACAAGACTTATTGAGCAAAAGCCCTCAGCATGAAGGGGCGCAGATGCTCATGGCGATGGGTGAGGCGCGTGCTAATAACTTTGAAGAAGCAGAATATTGGATTCAAAAACTACGTAGTAGCATTGCTGCCAAACCTGGCGACCATACTCAAGCGCTAACAAGCTTAGATGAGTTGAGTGCCAACGTAAAAGCACAGCAGCTACAATCGGCGGAAGGCATTAGCGTTAGTGTCACCGTTAATCCAAGTTTATTGCCACTAGTGAAAGGGGATGATGTATTATTCGTTGCTATTCGCGATGTCCAAGGGGGACCGCCGTTTGCGGCTAAGCGTCTGCCTATTACGGTGATTCAACAAGGAGAGGCGACCATTAGCTTAAGTGATCTCGACGCGATGATGCCTGAGCGTACGCTACAAGCAGCACGCACAGCGAAAACTCAGTTGGCTGTTGTCGCTCGTATTAGTCACAGTGGTAATGCAGGGGCAGAGTCAGGAGACTTATCAGGCAACCCAGTTGTCATTAGTGCTGATCAAAAACAGGTCAATGTTGAGATTAATCAGCAAGTACCATAATCCCTAGACGTTCCATAAATCAAGCGCTGTCGCTTATTAATGCAGTGCGCAATTACGTTCCATGAACAGATAAGTCATGTCTACAAACGGCATTCGTACTAAAAATACTTGAGCTTTATAAATCCACAATGTAAGGTAGACGTGGCATTCGCGCAGTTAACCAATCCCTAACATCCCATTCATTGAGGAGAAACGTATTATGATGCGTATTATTTTGCTAGGTCCACCTGGCGCCGGTAAGGGCACCCAAGCACAGTTCATCTCTAAAGAATTTGATATTCCCCAAATCTCGACCGGCGATATGCTACGTGCGGCGATTAAAGAAGGTAGCGAGCTTGGCAAACAAGCTCAAGGCGTTATGAATGCAGGCTGTCTGGTTTCTGATGATCTGATCATTAACCTTGTAAAAGAGCGCATCGATAAGCCTGACTGTGCTAATGGCTGCATTCTTGATGGGTTTCCGCGGACTATCCCGCAAGCACAAGCACTGGCAGACGCCGATGTGGCCATTGACCATGTCATTGAGATCAGCGTACCTGATGATGAAATCGTTAAGCGTCTATCTGGTCGTCGCCAACATGCTGGTTCAGGCCGCGTCTATCATATCGATCACAATCCACCAAAGCAAGAGGGTATCGACGACGTGACTGGTGAAGATCTTATTCAGCGTGAAGACGATAAAGAATCGACCATTCGTGATCGCTTAGCGACTTATCACAAGCAAACCTCTACCTTAGTTGGTTTTTATCAAGATAAAGCCAAAGAAGGCGAAAACGCGCCTAAATATGATAAGTTCGACGGCACGCAAGCAATTGATGAGGTTAAGCAGCAGATATTGTCCGCTCTAAAAGGTGAATAAGCTTTAATGTATTTTGTTAGTTTATTAAAAAACCCT
>JARIAA010000265.1 GCA_029264635.1 Psychrobacter sp.
GATAGTAGCCATAGCTGCCATCGTGATCCAGCTGACGTATCTCGGTGATGTATAGGTGGCGATAGGTAAGCCCACTTGGAGTATCAAAGCTGAGTGTTAAGGGGCTACCAATTAAAGGGGTCAGTGGCATAAAAGAGGAGTGATTGAGCTCATGGATATAGACATGTAGTACGTAGGTGTCGATACCATGCTGTTGAGCACTACCGCTGGCGTTTAGTTTTGCAATGATATCAGCTTCATGATGAGCATTGATGAGAGCTTCTTGCCATGTTTGATGAGCGAAAATATCTTGCTGGGCACTGGCATAACGGGCTTGACTACTGCATTCACGGGCGTAGAGCCTATCAGGGTGCATAAGGAGCACAGTGTTGGTGATGTAAAGCATGATGATCCCTTATGGTTCACGGTGACCGTATCAGTACTGATTGGCCATCATCTAACATAGTCTTAGTCAGCCAGAGTAAACTCAATGCGGCGGTTACGGGTACGGCCATCGGGCGTATCATTGCTGGCGATAGGGTCGATATCTCCTTTACCAGCAACACTAATACGGGCGGCTTCTATATTGCGACCAATTAGGTACTCCTTAACCGCTTTTGCCCGTTGATTCGATAGCGCCAAATTGGCATCTGGATTGCCAACATTATCGGTGTGTCCGGTGATAGTGACAGGCTTATCACCCACACTTTTTAATACCCCTGCCATGTCATCTAAGATGCCAAGTCCTAGTGGGGTCAAGTTGGCACTGCCAGACTCAAATTCAACGATACGGTTGGCAAGAGTATCATCAATAAGACGTTGTTCGCCTGCGGTCACAATGAGCTGATTATCGAGTTGATAGAGGTCGGTTAGGCGACTGTGAATGCGGTTCTGAATAGCTTGCTTTTGCTCAAGGCTGCTAACTTTGCCATGCAAGCTAATGGCACTACCATGAATATCAATACGGCCTTGACGAATATTAGAGATATCGCTATCGATAATAGCGGTTGCTACCTGCTGCCAATTGGTCGGAATACTAATATTGGAGCGTACTTCAATCTCATCTCTGACGAGCTTGTTAGGATACTGTGCTTTTAGCTTGTCGAGCAATTGCTGCTTGTCTGAGCTGGTGGCGACGACACCTTTGATGACGACTGGCGCATTTTGCGAATCTTCTGCGACAGAGCGCGTTTCATCCTGTGCCGCAAACACGACAGCACTCATGGATAAAGTAGTTACAATAGCCAGCAGCATGCTATTTCTACGGTTATTTTGCTTAGATACCGTGGTTAAGGAGTGGACTTTCATCAAAGTACCTTTTTAATTTTAAAGTTATGTTAATCTCAAAGTTATGGGGACAATTATTAGATACGGTTAGGTCAAAAACAGCGCTTACTACCTACTGCGCTAAAAAAGTCTGCTTAAATAATTGCTTGGTGTCATATAGGTAAAGATTGTCTTGTAGCAATACTTTATTAAAGCGGGTCAAACCGATATCCTCATCGATATAGCTTTGTGTCCAGTCGCTATGAGCGATGATCACCCAATCATCAGGATAAGGGTCTTCATGACTTGTTATCTGGCTTAGTACCTGACCGTCAGGCTTGCTAAAATTTAGTAACAAGCGGTAATGACCAGAAACCCGATATAGATAAGTATTTAGATACAGTTGATGCGGTTGATAAAAGCCGCTAATCAAATCATGCCAAAAAGTCGCCAGTTGTATAGCAGCAGTCTTATTAGCACTCAGTGCCCAACATATGGATTTATTAAGACCGCTAAATCCTTTGGTAAAAGTAGGTAAAAACAATAAACCCGTTGCAATAATTTGCTGTACCAGCTGCTGCTTAGTTATCCCCATTAATACCGCAATATCTTGTAGGGTCGTGGTATTAATAAAATCATAATAATGTGTGCTGGCATTCTTATCGAAAATCAGCAAGCAGTCGTTTAGATGGTCCGTTACTTGAGTATCATCCGTCTGAGCTTTCGCTTTACTCAATGCCGCATAAATATCATTCCAGAGAGCCTGCGACTTAATAGGTAAATAATTCATCCAGCTTTTTGGTTTATCCAAATGAATAACGCTAAAGCCAATAAGCGGATATTTTCTATGACTACTATCATGGCTTGGTATGAGTACTCCAGTCATGATTTGATTTGCAGCAGTATCGACATGACTAAAATTTAAAAAATGTGAGTTTTGAGAGGGTGGGTTACTTGCTGCAGACTCACCCAGTATAGAACCTGAAACAGTCAGCGCTTGACTCACCCACTGATCAATGAGGTTGGTTTCATTAATATGAGCGCGTGCACGGACAAAGTCTCCGCGAGCAGGTAGTTTGCCAAAATAAATTAAAGGTAGTGATTCAGGTATCATGGCGTTTGCTCCTGCTGTTCAGATGCCGCAGAAGTAGGAGCTGTCGGCAGATTATCTTGCCCGCTATTCCTATTGTCATCTTTGTTAGTAGGAGCTACATTTAGAGCGCTTGTCGACTGTGAGCTGGTTGTAGTCCCTTGTTCGCTACTCTGACTTGTTGCACTAACTACCGAACGATTGCCACCAGCAGATGCAGCGGCATTATTGGTGTCAGTGACTGGCTTTGCAGTACGCGTGACTCCAAGGGCAATAATCTCGTCAGGCAACTTCATACCAGTAAAGGGATTGGTAGAGCGACCTTGGCTTGCGGTACTGCTACTACCACTGATGATTCTAAAGCGCACAGGAATAGTAATGCCATCACCTGACCATGCCATCTCAAAGATATCATTTCCAAGTTCAGTACGCCGTGCACTATTGATAAGACGTTCTACTCCAAAACTGCCCGCTTCCTCAAAGACTATAAAGTCTTTGCCATCATAGTCCTTGGCTCTAATACTAGCACCTGGCTGGCTGCTTGGGTTTGGCCATACAAACGTTGTCCAAGCTTGCGTGCCCATACGGTAGCGTAGCTGCTGACCATCGACCACAATCGTATATTCTGTCAAACCACTCACTGGTAACGGCATGATTTGGAAAGTTGTTTGACTAGAGGCGCTAGTGCTACCCGATGAACCCGACGTGCTAGCACCATTGCCACCCGTGTAATTGACAAAGTAGCGCCCAAAGTCGGCGACGAACTGTGGGCTCAGGCCTAAACCTGCGCCATTCCAAATCTTACTTGAGATTTGATCGCCGCGACGAATGATAAAAGGTGATAAAGTCTCGTTGACGAATCTTGCCACGTAGCCATCTTCACCAAAGAACTGTCCAATCTCTGCGGGTGTCGCCTCTAAGTTAGCGTTGGCAGTAAACGGATATTTATTGCCTAAATTGTCAAGAAACGGTTTGTACACTTGTGCCTTCCAGACTTTATTAATCTCTGCCTTAGTGGGTGTAAGCAGCATATTGAATGAGCGGGTCAATGGCTCACTTAATAAGGGGCGAACAAGCTGTTTTATATCAGCATTGGCTTGACTTAGTATCTGCTCATCTAATATTTGTAGAGACTTGGTGAGCTCGGACCCATCAGGGCTAAGGGTCTGTGAAGCAAACAATAAAGCATCAGGACCGATATCATCACTGCGCGCAATATTGTTAAAGCGTGTTCGAATATCGCCTAAGCTTGCTAAATAATTGTCTAACAATGATAAGTTTTGATTGTCCTCTCTTGGCATAACTAAGGCATGGATAGAGAAGAATTCTTGTGCGACTATTCCTGAGCTGGCAGGTATTGCAGCAGGTGATGCGTCGTTACTAGAGCCACTCGTATTCAATGCCGCTTCTGCTTGACGAAGCTCAGCTGGACTTTGGCGCAATATGGTTTGCTTAAACCAGCTCACAAATGAGCGTCTAGATTGAGCACCATCGTTAGAGGATGGGTTGGCGGCTTGGTTATCCCACTGCGTCTGACGCTCAACGGTTTCAAATAAGATTTTTAAGGGCGACTCTGTGGCACTAGAGAGCTGGTTTAATAACATCGTATGATCATTAAAGCCTTTACTATCACGAACATAAACTTGTGATAAAAAGCGTTTCCATTCAGAGATGTACTCTTGCTTATAACGATTGACCAGATATTGCCGTATCTGTTCAGGACTACCAGTTAAAGTAAGGTCGTCTTGGCTGCTGGTCGCCAGCACCCAATCATCCGCGACGACTCTTGTAGTAGCAGCTTTATCAATCTCGTCACTAATAAAAGACTCCCACGCTTGTTTGGTAAAGGTACCTGCAATCTCATAACTACCAAGTAAAACCTCATTGGCGTTATTTTGGGTAATCTGCGCGACAGTTACAGATGGAAAGCGCGCCGATGAGCGCATTTT
>JARIAA010000286.1 GCA_029264635.1 Psychrobacter sp.
CGAGTATGCAAGCGCTCATATAACTGACCTGCCATAATAAATAGAGCGGCGGAGCTTAGGCCATGCGCAAGCATTTGAACCATTAGCCCTTGTAGGCTAAGCAGCGTCCCAGCATAGACCGCTAAAACAACAAACCCCATGTGCGAGATACTGGTATAAGCAAGCAAACGCTTCATATCAGTTTGCATAAAGGCAAGCCACGCCCCATAAAAGATTCCAATCGTACCTAAAGTGATTGCAATCGGTGCAAACTCTTGCGACGCTGCGGGAAAGAATGGTAATACAAAACGGATCAAACCGTAAGCTGCAGTCTTAATCAGTACCCCTGCCAAATCCACCGAACCTGCTGTTGGTGCTTGAGCGTGGGCATCAGGTAACCAGCCATGGAATGGAATAATCTGTAGCTTGACAGCAAAACCAATAAAAAAGCACAGCATGATTGGATATTCCCAGCCGCCAAGGGGCGTACCAAGTAGATCATTATAATCAAAGCTAACCACGCCGCGATTGGCATAGCTAAATAACACTAATAATAAGATACCGACCAGCATGATAAGCCCAGAAGCTTGGGTATAAATGAAGAATTTGGTCGCTGCATATTCTTTCGTCTTGCCGCCAACGACATCATGACCCCAAATAGCGATCAAGAAGTAAATAGGAACCAGCATCATCTCCCAGAAGAAGAAGAAGAGGAACATATCAATGGCTAAAAATACCCCTATAACGCCGCCTAAGCTCCATAACAAATTTAAATGGAAAAAGCCAACACGGCGCTGAATCTCATTCCATGAACACGCAACCGCTGCCACACCAAGGAAACCTGTTAGCCCAACCATCAATAGCGACATACCATCTATCGCTAAGTGAAAACTGATACCGAAACTTGGTATCCAAGGCACACTAAATTCAGCGATCCATGGTACAGTCGATTGCGGTGCAATTACTTGCTTACTCATCCCTGAAAAGTCGCCATACTGCCATAGTACGAGTGACAAGCCAAAGGTTAGCATCATCCCGATTAAAGCAATCCAGCGCGGTAGCCGCTTATTTACCCGCTCAACCAGCCAACATAATAAACCTGCAATAAATGGAATTGCGATTAATGCTGGCAGCATCCACGTTTGTTGTAACTCAATCATTTTATACCACCGTCATCATTACCAGCACCAACAGCACAGCCATCCCCAAGCCAAAGCTTGCAGCGTAGCCTCGAAGTGACCCTGTTTGCGTCGCAGACATAGCTTTGTTACCTGCTGATGCCAGCATAGGTAATATAGACCACGTTTTATCAACAGGATCCGCTTTCAATAAGCGTCCAATGAATAAAAAGGGTTTTACAAATACTAAATCGTATAGTGCATCAAAGCCCAGACCGTTATAGCACCAGTAATATAGTGCCCCGCCTATACGTGATTGCTTAAAGCGCGTAAGCCATCGACCTTTATCGAGCACATATAACAGCGCCGCTAGGAGCAGTCCTGCAAGCATGGCACCCATCGCTATATATTCTGCCGTATGTTTACTATCAGCCTGATTGGCCACTTCTAATAAATGTCCTACGCTTTCTGGTAATACGCCTTGTAATGGTGGCGTAATCCATGCACCAACGGCCGTCGATAACACCAGCAATACACTCAGCGGTAACCAATAAGACACGCCTGACAACTTATGCGCAGGCGTTTTTTCTTCCCCAAAAAAGATAATCCAAATCATACGGAAAGTATACAGCGCCGTTAAAAAAGCACCGAATACACCCATATAGAATAAGACTTGATGACCCGTTGCAAATGCTTCCCATAAAATGGCTTCTTTTGAGTAAAAACCAACGGTGACCCACGGAATCGCTGCAAGCGCGCCGCCACCGACGATGTAGCACCAAAATACTAACGGGATCTTTTTACGTAAGCCGCCCATCTTAAAGATATTTTGCTCATGATGAACGGCAAGAATGACCGCACCTGATGATAAGAATAGCAACGCTTTAAAAAAAGCATGCGTCATTAGATGGAAGATTGCCCCTTGCCATGCACCAACACCAAGCGCTAGGAACATATAACCAATCTGGCTCATCGTTGAATACGCTAAAATTCGCTTGATATCAGTTTGTACCAGCGCACAGAATCCAGCGACGACAAGCGTCAGCGCCCCTACTGCCCCAACCCAATATAAAAGAATACCAGGGGTTAGAATAAATAGCGGATGCATGCGGGCAATCAAATAAACGCCAGCGGTTACCATGGTAGCGGCGTGAATCAACGCTGATACTGGAGTCGGACCTGCCATTGCATCGGCAAGCCACGTATGAAGTGGCAACTGCGCCGATTTACCCATCGCACCGCCTACAAGCATCATCGTCGTCAAGATCATGGTTGGGTTATTGATATCAAATACTTGAGGCGCACGAGTAATAATCTCTTGAATACTGAGCGTACCAAATTCGCGAAATAACAAAAACAGCCCAAAGGCTAAGAACACATCACCAATACGAGTGACCGTAAAAGCCTTCATCGCAGCGCGGCCATTGGCTCTATCTTCAAAATAAAAACCAATCAGCAAGTAAGAACAAATACCAACGCCTTCCCAGCCAAGATATAACAATAACAGGTTGTCCGCTAATACCAGCAGTAACATACTAGCGACGAACAAATTCATATAACTAAAGAAACGCGCAAAGCCTGCATCCCCTTTCATATACCAAGCAGCAAACAGGTGAATCAAAAAACCAATGCCTGTAATCACGCCAGTCATAGTTAGGGCCAAGCCATCAAAACTAAGTCCAAAACTCGGGGCAAAATCGCCAACTTGGAACCATGTCCATAGTGGTATTTGAACCACATGGCCTGCCATATGATCATCTGTCAAGAACAAAAAGCTGGCAACGAGGGTACACAGTGCGGATAGCAACATACTACCGACACCGACAAATGCAGCTGCCTGCTCAGTTAACTTGTCGCGCATAAAGGCTAAAATCAAAAAGCCAATGAGCGGGAATATAAAGGTTAATGGTAATAAACTCATGACATCATCCTTTCATCTCATTGGCGCTATCGACATCGAGATGCCCACGCTTATGATAAAACTGTAATAGTATTGCCAGACCAATAGCGGCCTCTGCTGCAGCTAGCGTCAAGATAAAGATAAACATAATCTGTCCATCTGGATCGACCCAGCGGCTACCTGCCACCACGAATGCCAAAGCCGTCGCATTCATCATGATCTCAAGGCTCATCAGCATGAATAAAAAATTACGACGCACCATCACACCACATAAACCAATAGCGAACAAAATACCCGCTAAGATTAAACCATGACTCATAGGTATGATACCCAGTACCCCTTGCATCTCAGCAGCTGGCTGTACTAAGCCTGCTACCTCGTGAGCGAACGGCACGTTTGACACGTCTTGTGCCACGCTTACTGCTAGTACCATCAGTCTGACTCCTTGCGCGTGACTCGTTGTATGCCCACATAATCATGCGGATCTACTGCTTTATACTCGTATGGCTCAGCCATTTTAGCGATATCGTCAGCAGCATGGCTGTCATTATTATCGTGTTCTATAATGCTGCCTACCCGTGGATGAAAATCTCGGCTATCATTACCAATGATCTCATCATTGACAGACTCTTTGCCCAAATGATAAGCGGCAACCAAAGCCGCCAGCAACAATAGCGCAGCCACTTCAACCAGCATAATGTATTTGGTAAATAAGACCGTACCAACCGCTTTGGCTGAAATGGACGTACCACCAATGACAGCCGCCTCATTGTGATTGAGACCGATCATCGCATAGAGTATAACTGCAACAATAACTGTCAATCCCGTTGGTACTGCCCATGTCTTTGCATCAAGCCAGCGCTCTTCGCGTGCCTCGTTATCCATGCCAAGGTTGAGCATCATAATAACAAACACAAAAAGTACCATAATGGCCCCAGCGTACACGACAATCTCAAGCGCGCATGCAAAAGGCGCACCTAGTACGAAAAATATGCCCGATATTGCCAACAGTGAGACGATCATCGATAAAATGGCATGTACGGGATTGGCATTTGTAATCACACGCAGACTATCAAAAATAGCGACCGCGGCCAGCGCATAAAACCCCGCCAAATCTGGGTTGTTCAAGATATTCATCATGGCAGCAAGCTCCTAAGATCAATAGGCGCAGCTTCATTTTGCGCCGCGCCTTTTGGTTTATCTGCCAGCGCCATACCAGACACGCGATAATAGTTATAATCAGGATATTTACCTGGTCCTGAGATAAGTAGATGCTCTTTTTCATAGACCAAATCTTGACGCACGTATTCGCCCAGCTCAAAATCAGGAGTCATTTGAATCGCTGTCGTCGGACACGCCTCTTCACATAAACCGCAAAAAATACAGCGCGAGAAGTTAATGCGAAAAAATTCTGGATACCAGCGCCCATCTTCGCGCTCGGCTTTTTGAAGAGAGATACAACCAACTGGACATGCTACCGCGCATAAGTTACAAGCCACGCAGCGCTCATCACCATCAGGATCGCGCGACAAAATAATACGACCACGAAAGCGTGGCGGTACTGGCACAGGCACTTCAGGATACAATATCGTATCGCGTGGCCTAATCGCGTGACTATTGACCATCCACATGCTGCGGACAATAGTAAATAGTCCAATAACAGTCTTTTTTATCGTAGTAAACATGGGATTATTATCCTTATCAGCATTACTTTAGATCGTTACCGACATTACAGCGTTGGAGAAAAAATTAAAATAACTGCAGCGGTAATTAGCAAATTAATCAAAGTAACCGGTAGGCAGATTTTCCAGCCAAAATTCATCACTTGGTCATAACGCGGACGCATGAGGGAGCCTCGAGCCAGCACGAACATAGTCATAAAAAACAACGTCTTGATCATGAACCAAAAAGCAGGTGGGATAAAAGGTATATTTAAATTAAAAGGAGCAAGCCAACCACCAAAGAACAGACAAGTCATCAGTGCAGAGATTAATACGACGTTGACGTATTCGCCAATGAAGAACATACCAAATTTCATACCTGAATATTCAACATGATAACCTTCAGCCAGTTCTTGCTCCGCTTCTGGTTGATCAAACGGGTGTCTATGAGTAACAGCCACACCCGCCACTACAAAAGTCAAAAAGCCAAAGAACTGCGGAATGATATACCAGCCGTCAATCTGCGACTCAACAATCTCACGTAAATTAAAAGAGCCCGTTAGCGCAACCACACCCATCAACGATAAACCTAAAAAGACTTCATAACTAATCGTTTGAGCTGCTGAGCGTAGGCCCCCTAGTAATGAGAACTTGTTTGCAGACGCCCAACCGCCAAACATCACCGCGTAAACCGCAATACCTGCCATAGCAAAAAAGAATAAAATACCAATATCCCAATCAACTACGCCAAGCGTTGGTGAGATGGGAATGATGGCAAAGGAGGCAAGCGCGGTGAACATTGCTACCGCAGGCGCTAGAGTAAACATGAACTTATCAGTAAAGTTTGGTGTCCAATCCTCTTTAAAGAAGATTTTAAGCATATCGGCAACCAGCTGTAAGGAACCAAAAGGTCCTACACGGTTTGGACCATAGCGGTCTTGCCACAGTGCTAGCATTCGGCGTTCATAAACAATCATCAAAGCTGCAACGATAACCACCACTAAAAAGATGACCAACGATTGCACAACCATAAATAAAATAGACCAAGTATCAAAGGTCATGCTACCTGCTAAAAAGCTTGGCACATCAGGAATAATACGGGTAATTTGCATATTACATCTCCTGTGTGATGGTCGGCGCTGGTGTTACTTGTGTAGCGCGGTTATTCATATCATCAATCTTCAAAGAGCGGTCTTCAGCCATACTGCCCATCATCGTTATGGGCGCATCGACTTTGCGTACCGAGGCTGGCATTGAGGGATGAATGATACTTACCTGACCAACTGGATAGCCAATACAGCCTTCTGCTAAATAACCGACAAGCTGCACTGGTAATGTCAATTGCTGGTTATCAATTTCGATCGCCAGATAGTCACCAGCAGCGATATTCCAGTCTTTGGCATCATCGATACCAATACGCCATGCCGCAACTGGTAATTGCTCAGCAACGACTGGGCTACGTGAGGCCATCATTGAGCTGGCATAAATATTATAAATAGGCACCAATTTAGCGTGCCCTTGTTGCATGTCAGTGGTCGTCACAGACATCGTTTCTGGAGCAATATATTGACGAGTCGCTAAGCGTGCTAGCTGATCAAACAGACGCACACCTGGATCACCATTTTTAAGATGTCCACCCACTTTGTCTTGATATTTGTTCCATGCTTGTGGTGAGTTCCAGCCAGCAGCACTAGCAAAAGGAATCATCGAGCTTGGCGTTTGCTTACCACTATAGCCTTCCATTGAAAAGGTTAAACCTGTATCCCAATCTTTTGGCTGCATCGGTTCATGGACAGAGATTGGTGCGCGCATGGCAGTACGACCTGAGTAGCGACGCGGCTGACGAGCAATCTTTAACCCTGTAATACGGTAATCGGCATCAGGGGCCGCCGCTTTAATACCAGCAAGTTTAGGATGCGTCGCTATTAAAGCATTAATAACATCATCAAGCTGCGTCCAGTCGACGTCTCTACCTTCTAAGCTGCTATGGACAGCATGTAGCCAGCGCCAACCTTCTTTAATACTGCTAAGTGGATGGTAATAATTATTATCATAAACTTGAAAGAAGCGCTGGGCACGGCCTTCAGCCGATACCAAGGTACCGTCCGCCTCAGCAAAGCTTGCAGCCGGCAAAACGATATCGACATTTTTGTGCCAATCAAGCAGCTGATGATCAAGTGCAATCACTGTTTTATCCGCTAACAGCTGGGTTAATTTATTGGCATCGATAGCATCAGTTAGCTGATTTTCAGCGACGACCACCACATCAAAATCAGTCGCTAATAACTCTTCTACCGATTGCCCACCGAGCATGCAGACGCCCACGCTGTTAGCGTCAGGCACTGTCAAATAAATACCTGCCTGCGCATAATAACAGTCATTGACCTCTTTTAATTCAAACTTATCTGCAGGCTCACGCTCAACATCGTCTTGAGCGTCTTTATCTGTATCTGTTTGCGGTTTGGCAGGTTTGGCCGATAGCTCTTTATCTTCGTCAGGCTGCTCAGTTTGCGCTTGTGCTTCAGCTGCGCGCACCTGTTCATCAGGGAACTTTTTGTCATCGACCTGATTGTCACGGACGCTAGCATTATGGCTATCAACCTGATGCTGTTCAGTCGCTTTAATAGCCGCACGTTTTTGCGTGAGTACCTGAGTAATCTGCGCTGCTGCCTCTATCAATGCAGTAGACGATAAGCTAGTACCCGAGATAACTAAGGGTCTATCGGCTTGAATCAAATCATACGCAATTTGCTGAGCAAGCGCCTGCATAGCGTCAATATCATCGTCTGATTTTGCAACTTTTTGTGGGTCTGTTATTTTTAATAAGTCGTCATTCAAGCTAGCAATCTCATCAGCCACTTTAAAACCAAGTTTAGTTATATCTTCAGGCGTTGCGACCACACTCACCTTACTGATGTCATCAAGCTTAGTTTCGGTCACATCAATGACATATACCGGACTTAAAGCATCTTGGGCGATACGTCTGACAGGTTCAGCAAGCCAAGCTTGGGTTTGGAGTGCCGCTGCCATTTTAAGACCTTCGTTTTTTGCTGCCTGGCGTACTGATAAGGCAACGCGCGAGGACGTTTGCGTAATATCCTCGCCCAGTACCAATACTGCATCATGACTTTCAATAT
>JARIAA010000024.1 GCA_029264635.1 Psychrobacter sp.
GCCCATGAATGTGGCTCTTAAATACAGAAAGGGTGACCCATGTCAGCCCGTTGCAATGTGGTTCTTTGGCTTTAAAGAGACCTCTGTATTGTATGTGCATCTAAGTAACTGCAACTTGGACTCCTCAAATCTTTTTTAGCAAATATTATATTTGGGACTTACCTGCACCAGACATCAACGTTAAACCCTCAACCTAGGTTTATTGAGACAGTCTCGTTGGCATTAGTGTTTGCCGTTTATCTATATTGTTGCATAAAAACTACTTTAATAACCGTGTTCGTTTTATATTGCTATGATGTCAATATAAAATCAACACGGTTTTTTATGCTCTCCTATTTTAGGATGACATGCTATTTCTCGTAAAACTTGATCCCCATTATATATTGGCAATAATTGGTATTTTTATATACCAAGCGTTCAATCATTGAGATTTAAACGTTGTGAGTGAATCCATATAGTGTAAGCACGCGCGTGACGTTAAATTACTCCTATGTGAGCATGTGCTGTAAAAACACGGCTTGAAACGTGTTTTTGTAAAATTTCCCTACTGAGGTCTTTTATGCCATTTGTTAGTCTTACCGCCATCAAAGCGGCTTATATTAAAAAAAGGCCGTTGCCTAAAGCTGCATTGTTTTTATTATCGGCGACTGTGATGCTACTGCCTGCCTGTAGTACCGTCTCAGTCAATAAGCAAACTCAAGCAAAAACCATCAACACTCAGCGCGGCAGTATCGTCACTGAAAATAAGCTTAGTGACGTCACCTCCTCAACCCTATTATCCGCAGGTCTCAATGAACAAGCTTGCATACAATACTTTGACCAATGCTTGGCACAATTAACAGATAGTATGCTGAATGAGCGCTATCGATCAGCACTAGCTGTTTATGCTGAGCTGCATTATGCCAAAGCACGTCAACTGGGCGCTTCAGCTGATTGTCAGCAAGCTTTAGCACGGCCACCGATTGACCCTTACTATGCCAATGCGCCTTTGACAGATGAAGAAGCAGATCGTCAAAAGCAAAGTACCAATAGCTGTGTTAACGATTATCAAGCACGGCTATTTGATGCGATTAAACTGAGTTATACCTATTTATTTTATGATAACTTGGCTCATGATTTTAAAGATGCAGATAATGACAAAAGCGTGATGACCCAGCCACACCGCATACCAACCGATATCGATATTCAGACTCAAGATGTCTATAATGCTGCCACAAACAGCGTCGTGACACAGTTATACCGCTCAACAAACGATTCAAACAGCATGCTGAGCAATACAAAAATACAATATCTACCGACCAGAGCTACTATTAATAGTGACAATAAAGCGACGATTGCTAATCGAGCACCGTTACACGGTGACCCAACGGATCAGATTAACGTTATGAGTATTGAAATCGATAACTATAATCTTAATGTCTATTTGCCCAATGAAAATAATTACCTGCAAAATGCTCATAAGCAAGCCTCTGCGCTGGCCGACTTAACCTCAACTTACGAGCTACGTTTGTCTGGACTCAACTCTATCAGTAAGCGCCCAGGGCTTGGGATTAGCTTGGTTGCATCGCTGGATGACCGTTATACGACCACCATTCGCCAACTGCTTGCCTCCTCATTATCAGGCAAGCTCACTAAAACAACCAATAACGGTAGCACGGACGATAGTGAAGTCAGCTCGCGCATTTATCCTACTGGACACTTACTGATAACAGGTCTTATCAAGCCAGTTGGTAACAGCGTCCTTGATGTACTAAGTAGTAATCAGCTCGATATCCATCTATACAATCCCTATCGTAGTAATAGCGTTAACGTTCTTGGTAACGACTACCCACTTGCTGCTAATTTCTCAGCAGGCTACGGGCTTTGGTTGGCTGAAAACCAGCTCGATGGTGTGGGGTACTTGAACTTATTGACCCGCCGGCAAGAAGCAACTCTTCCAAAGTTATTTATGCTCGAGCCTTATGATCCCAATAAACGGGTCATCATTATGTTACATGGTTTGGCCTCAAGTCCTGCGACGTGGGTTAACTTAACCAATGATATATTCAATGACGACAAGCTGCGTGACAATTATCAAGTCTGGCAAATATTTTATCCAACCAACTTGCCTATCTTAGAAAATCGCTATCAGATTCAAAAGCTACTGGAAACCACTTATCAGCAAACTGATCCTAACGGGCAAAATCGCGCTAGCAAAAACAGCGTGATTATCAGTCATAGTATGGGCGCCCTCATCGCTCGTATGATGCTGTCCGATGATAATTTGGTCGATGATCTGGACAGGCTAGATGACCAAAACATGCTATCAATGAGTGAAAAAAATAAGATTCGTGACGCGCTTAAACAGTCTTTTGGTGAGCAGCAGCTAAAGGCGCGTTTTGAGCTTCAAGCCCTATCGCAGGTAGATACTGCGGTATTTTTATCAGCACCTTTTAGAGGTACTGACTATGCAGATCGCTGGTTTACCCGTGCTTTGCGCCGTATTGTCTACCTACCAGTAGGTTTGGTAAAAACAGTCACTGATAACTTAACAGCGCTTGCTATCAAAGGAGATTTGGCACAAAACCCGTTAGGCGCTCTCTATCTACAAAATGGCGCAAGCCAATTGAGCAACAAGTCCTCGTTTATTCAGCTCACCAAAGACATTACTATTAATGATCGCATCACCTATCACTCTATCATTGCTAATAACGATTCTGATATCACTCAAGGATTGGCACAGATGCAGCCAAATGGTAGCAAGCTTGATTTATCTCAAGCAACGCAACCTGATACGCGCCGCACTGGTGATAAATCTGAAGCATCAAGCCAGCCCCTTGTCGCAGCGGTGATGGTAGATGGGGATATTAGCCAAGCCCTCACAGAAAGTTTATCTGATGGCATTGTCCCTTATACCAGTGCTCATCTAGATGGCGCGTCATCTGAGACCATTATCAATGGAGGTCATAGTATTCAAGCTAGCCCACAAACTATTTTGACACTGCGCCGTATTTTACATCAGCAGCTACAGAGCAAAGCTAACTCAAAGTAATAGCGCTTTGTTTGGTTGATGCAAACTGATAAAAATCTTATCGAGAATCGTGACAAATAGTTGCAAAAACAAACCTTTCACAACACAAAGATAGAACGTGCGTAATACAATAGAATATTCATATATTACGCACTTTTACTCTGAAATGCTAAGAAGGTGTTTCTTTGTATAGCTATCAAATTCTGTCTTATCGCTTCTACTTAACTTATTTACGTTTAAAAAATACGTTCTAGTTTCCAAGGTCTAATCTATGACTGATAAGTATGCGGTGATCATGATGTGCATGTTGAGTAGACTACTGAGGTGGCGCATAATATAAAAACATTAA
The DNA here is from genome assembly GCA_029264635.1 of Psychrobacter sp. Taxonomy (GTDB): domain Bacteria; phylum Pseudomonadota; class Gammaproteobacteria; order Pseudomonadales; family Moraxellaceae; genus Psychrobacter. Next base: position 3,360 of record JARIAA010000024.1, read on the forward strand.
GTTTTTGATTTAAAAAAATTTATTAATTTATATGGATATAAATTAATTACTTTATCTAAACAGTCTTTAGTTGATAAGTTTTTGACTATCGTGCGTCATATCAAACCCACTAGTTAGAAATTGTCATTTGAGCGTATCACGGACGCTAGCGCTAGTTAGTCAACAGATAAGGGTAACCGTTTATGTTCGCTACGTTTATTAGTCAGATGGATGCGTTGATGCTCGCGCGTATCCAGTTTGCTTTTGTCATCTCCTTTCATATTGTTTTTCCTGCATTCTCCATCGGGCTTGCTAGCTTTTTGACCGTGACTGAATTTCGCTGGCTCAAAACAGGCAAGCCTATTTATGCTGAGGTGTATAAATACTGGGTAAAAATATTTGCTGTGGTCTTTGGTCTTGGGGTGGTATCTGGGGTAGTAATGTCCTACCAGTTCGGTACCAACTGGGCTGTTTTCTCTGACAGAGCAGGAAATATTTTAGGTCCGCTACTCGCTTATGAAGTCTTAACCGCATTCTTCTTAGAAGCTTCATTTTTAGGTATTATGCTATTTGGTTGGGGACGCGTGAGCAAGCGCATGCATTTTGCTTCGACGGCGATTGTTGCCATCGGTACGCTGATTTCAGGTTTTTGGATTTTATCGTCTAATAGCTTTATGCAGACTCCTCAAGGCTTTACGCTGGGTGCTGATGGCCTTTTGTATCCACTCAATTGGCTTGAAATCATCTTTAATCCCTCATTCCCTTATCGCTTCGCGCATATGATGACGGCCGCTTTCTTATCTACAGCGTTTGTAGTTGGAGGCGTGGGGGCTTATTATATTCAATCTAAGCATCATACCGATCACCGCCAACATGGTCGTGTGATGCTCGGTATGGCTATGATTATGGCTGTCTTTGTCGCGCCAATGCAGGCATTGATTGGCGATATGCACGGTCTCAATACGCTTGAGCATCAACCTGCTAAAGTCGCTGCGATGGAAGGATTATGGGAAGATGCAGCGCCTGTACCTTTGGTTTTATTTGCCATCCCCGATCAAAAAGCTCAAAAGAACCACTACGAAGTCAAAATTCCTTATCTATCGAGTATTATCTTAAAACACTCGTTGGATGGCGAGATCAAAGGGCTTAATAACTGGGCACCAGAAGATCAGCCTTATGTTCCTATCGTCTTTTGGTCTTTTCGAGTCATGGTAGGCATTGGTGTTCTTATGATACTCATGGGGGTCTTTAGTGCTTATAAATACTTCAAAAAGCAGCAGTTTGATCCTAAAAGCAAATGGTTTCATCGCGCTTGGATGATGATGATGCCGATGGGATTCATTGCGTTATTAGCAGGGTGGTTTGTGACTGAAACGGGACGTCAGCCGTGGACGGTGTATGGCGTTATTCGTACGGCAGAGAGTATGTCGCCGGTCGCCGCCCAACAAGTGGCAACGACGCTTATTGGCTTTATTGTACTGTACACTTTTATCTTTGGTGCGGGCACTTTTTATATTATAAAGTTGATTTTAAAAGGACCACAG
>JARIAA010000041.1 GCA_029264635.1 Psychrobacter sp.
GAGGAAAATAAGTCATTCATATCAATATGTTGACGTTTAATCAGGTAATAATCAATCACTAAGATACCAAAGAAGGGAGCGATGATGGCACCGATAGTATTGACAAAACCGACAATACCGATTTTACTGATAAATGATAACCACAATGCGCCAACGAAAAAGGCGATAACAGCAGTGATTAAGCCGCCCATACGAAAGTTAATATGTTTGGGAAATAAGTTGGCCAAGTCATAAGCTTGCGGAATAAAGTTTGCAACCATATTAATACCGACGGTTGCGGCAAAAAAGGTTAGTGCTGCAACAATGGTCAAGGGTAGAGAATTTACTCGATCAACAATGTCCGATGGATTGGTCAATGCTTCGCCAAATATGACCAAGGTGCCAGCGGTAATGACCAAGGCAATAAATGAGAAAAACACCATGTTAATGGGTAAGCCAAGCAAGTTACCCAAGCGCATATCGCGCTCACTACGTAAAAAACGCGAGAAGTCACCAAAATTAATGACGACTGCGGCGAAGTAAGCAACCATCGTACCGACGATAGCAGTAAATGCCTGTATAGAGCTGCCACTGTACTCACTGCCACTAGCGAAGATAGAGTTAATCGCAGGTAGCAGCTCAGAGCCTGATTGATACCATATCACCGCCATGAGAACGACCATCACGACATAAACTAAGGGACCTGCCCAATTCAAAAAGTGCTTAATAGGTTCGATGCCTGCCCAAAACAGCAAAATTTGGAATACCCAAACGATGACAAAGGCAATCCAAGCGGTACTATTTAAGCCTAAGAAGGTAGCGTCAGGGCTGCCGATAACAATAGCGAGCAAAATAGCGACTGCCGTTGAGGCAAAGTAGGTCTGCACCCCGTACCAAAAAATACCAATGATAGCGCGTAGAATGGCAGGTAAGTTGGCACCATTAATGCCCATGCTGGCACGTATCAATACGGGAAAAGGAATACCGTATTTCACACTAGGTTTACCAGTTAGGTTCACCATCCACATGACAATAAAGCCTGAACATATAATGGCTGCCATGACCCACCAACCATTTAAACCATAGCTTAAAAATAAGGAGGCAGCAAGGGTATAGCCAAATAGGCTTTGAATATCGTTAGACCAGACGTTAAATATCGCAAACCAGCCCCAATTACGCTGCTCAGGCTGTAGCGGGGCGAGATCTTCATTGTATAATCTTGAATTTTTGCGTTCTGGATTGAAGGTGTTGCAATCATAGAGCGCACGGTTGGCCTGATTACTGAGCCGACTTCCTTGCTCATTTGCAGTGGACATCCTTTTCTCCCTGTAGATTGGAATCAAGCGAAACCAAGATTGTTAACATTTAACAATATCTATTGTTAACACTTTAAGGATGTCTAGGTCATTGGTCAAGGTAATTGTTTGATTAGTGTTTATGCATCTGTATTTAAAATGCCCATTTATAACCCTGACGCATAAGCGACAATTTGCTGGCGTTCTTCATCGGTTAATTGGGTGAGATTACCTAAAGGCATATAGCCACTTTGTACGGCGGTGATGATTTTAGCTTTGTGAGTTTTTAGATCTTCTGGGGTTTGGAGGATAATACCTGCAGGCGGTGCAGCGAAACCTTGCTGAGTCGGCTGTGCAGCATGGCAGGTACTACAGCGCGTATGTACGACAGCCATAATAGCAGTGTCTGCTGAGGCGGTTACTGGAACTGCTGCAGTAACGCTTTCATCTGAGTCAGCATCAGTATTATTAGTAGCGGTAGGACTTGCTATTTCATTATTAATATCAGCTGTTGGTGGCGTACTGTCAGTGACTACAGGCACAGCCGCGACTGGAGCGCTAGCGGCAGGTAATGGCTCAATTGGCGCAGGACGCATCCAAACAATCAACAGCACCGTCAATAACGCTGGAATCCATAGAAACTTTGTTTGTATATTGCCCAGATGTTTTTGGTTAAAATAATGACGTACAAGAGCGGTGATAATACCGACGAATACCAATACCAGCCAGCCATGTGCATGAGAATACATCATTGGATAATGGTTACTAATCATGGTAAAGATGAGCGGTAGCGTAAAGTAGTTATTCATCAGTGAGCGGTTTTTGGCTTGTAGCGCCAAATCGGCGACTTCTTTACCAGGCTTTTCACCGCGCCTTACACAATCTACCAGCGCCCGCTGGGCTGGCATGATGCCAAAGAAGACGTTACCTGCCATTACCGTACCTAAGATGGCACCGATATGAATAAATGAGGCGCGATCACTAAACAGCTGATACGAACCCCACGTCGCGATAATCAATAATATAAAGATAAGTGAGCTAAAGACAAAGGCGTTTTTACCTAAGTGACTGCGAACAATGACTTCATAAATAAAGTAGCTGCCGAATAAAAACAGCAAGCTTGTCGATATCGCACCGATACTGCTACCAAAAGCGACTTTGCTTGGGTCAACGAGATAAGCCGTTGCATTGGCATAGTAGACAATCGAGAGCATGGCCATACCCGTCAGCCACGTCGTGTAAGCTTCCCATTTAAACCAGTGCAGGGTCTTTGGCATCTCCTCAGGTTCAAGCTTGTATTTAGCAATCTCATAAAAGCCGCCACCATGTACTGCCCACAAGTCGCCTGAGATACCTTTATCGGACTTCCACTGCGGCGGTTTACGTAAACTCAGATCCAACCACACAAAATAAAAGGATGCGCCAATCCATGCAATCCCAGCGATAACATGAAACCAGCGAAAAAATAATGCTACCCAATCGAGAAGATATGCGCCCATGTGGCAAGTGTCCTTTTGTCCAATGTTCTTTCATCCAGTGTATCTCTACACTGAAGTATAATAATTTTACGAGCCGCGATACGTGCTGTAGCCATGTGCGCTCAGTAAGAGCGGTACATGGTAGTGACCGTTATCCCTTATCATAAAATCGATGACAACTTGCGGATAAAACGCTGTTAGGTTTTGAGCATCAAAATAAGCTTGAGTATCAAAGGTTAAGGTATAACGACCCACATCTAAGTGATACTCAGCAATATCAATCGTTGGATCAAACGACCAGCTATCTGGTGTCACGCGTCCATCAGCGTTGGTGACGCCATTGGCTAACAGCGACGCCTTGCCACTTGCGCTTACACGGTGTAGTATCACCGCTATCTTAGCGGCAGGTTTGCCAAGATGAGTATCTAAGATATGGGATGAGAGCGTACCTGACATAATAATTCCTTTTATATATTGAACCACCAAGGCGGCGTTTACATTAAGCGGCGCCTAGCAGTTTTTGCAAGCGTAAACGCGTAATTTTATTTTGCTCAGCAGCAGCATAAGCGAGCTCAGTGGCGCGATCGTTTGGCAAACGTGCCAACAATAAGTCCAGCATTTGCTGCGCGCTCTTGCCCGTTGCAAATACGATAAAAATAAAGCCAAACTTAGTAAGATACTCCTGATTGCCTTGCGCCAAAGCTGTAATCACTTCATCCTCAGCATTATTTGCGCCTGATTGCTCATGGGCGGCACTGTCTTGGGTATTACGATATTTTTCTTTCAGCGAGCCGACATTGCCGATTTGAGGATGACCATCAAATGCCTCAAGCAAATTAGCTTCACTCGTTTGAGCTTGCGCCCATATTTTATCGCTACGAGCCAGTAAAGTATCTATATCAGCAAAAGGACGCGCGTTTGCCAAATCATGCGCCCAGCGGGTACTCGTACAGCAAGTCAATAGGTGTGATATCGCATCATTTTGAGACAGCTCATTAAACTGCAGTAACGTTAAGGGCACGGTGACATCCTTGTCTGTTTGATTGATAACAATATCGTCTGTTTAAAAATTTATACTAAACCTGTATTAGGATGGTATTACCTAAGTTGTACTCAGTCTGTTATTATCTATTTTGCTTAAACCTGACCATTTGGTCAACTACTTTATACAAAATTTTTTTATTTGTTTTGCTACTTTGCATAAAAAGTAAGATTTTATTTGAATCATTCACGGTAATATGGCTCTTATCTAACCACAATCTATAATGGCTTTATTTATGACTCAACAGAACCAAACGAACACCTTATCTGCGCCTGAGACCCCCGCTCATCGTAGTCAACAAGATATCCGTGCGCAAAATCAAGCGTTAATTCTAGCGGCAGCTGAAGAAGAGTTCGTCCTACAAAGCTATCGCGGTGCAACCATGCAAGGTATCGCTGATCGAGCAGGCCTGCCAAAAGCCAATATTCACTACTATTTTAAAAATAAAAAGAATTTGTACAAGGCGGTGTTACGCTCCATCATTGAAGAATGGAATGAGGGCTTAGTCACAATGACGGTCGATAGTGACCCAACAATCGTCATCGAGAATTTTGTACGCACCAAACTACATCAAGCATTTACCCGACCAAATCGGCATAAGTTATTTGCGCTTGAGGTCATCGGCGGGGCGCCGCATTTGCATGATTTTATGTCAACAACGATGCAAGAGTGGGCACTTGATAAAATAGAGGTTATGAAGACATGGCATGAGCAAGGCAAAATTGGTGTGACTGATCCCTTGCAACTGCTGATTTTGATTTGGGCAACGACGCAGCGGTATGCAGAATTTGAAACAGAAATCGTCGGCTTGATGGCAAAAGATGGTTATGATGAGCAAGATGAGGCGCGCGCCGCTGAGTTTTTAGTACCGTTCATCTTGCGTGGCTGCGGTCTTTATTGAATCTTCTAGCCAGCTTAAAACGAAAAAGAATAGGTCAAAAAATAGCGTTTTATGGGTCTAAATTTTCTCGTTTGCGCTGAATAAAGCTACTTTTGATGTCTTGTAAAATTTAACCCAACATCACTATGCGGTTAAAATTCAATCCTCTATCTGCCTTTTTGCTCATAAGAAACCGTCTTAACAATAATAGCCTGTGTAGGGCTTTATCGTTGAGACGATGATTAAAAGACAGCAAAACCCTTTTTCTGATGCTCTTCTTGTACGCTAAACTTGGCGCCCTAGTTCTTTGGCAACATTGTGTCAAAGGTGATGTCAACGATACCTGACATCTGAATCACGCCATTATTTTAGCTAAAAGTAGTGACAGGGAACGTGTTAAACGCCTTGGCAATTAATGAGTAAACCCCATCACTAGACGCTAATAGGCATCATACCAGTGTTATGGACAGCAGTACCATTACTGGTATCAATGGCACATATAGGCTAGTTGTTGACATTCAGCGTAGATCATAACTGCTATAGATTGCTCAAAAATAAGACGCCAAGAATAACTTTCTCTAAGATTGCTTACCAAAACATTTACCGTCAATACGACTCCTACGACATTCAAGCTCTTATCTTTTGCACGTTGTCTCTGCTTATTAATTTTTGTCCATAAAACTCTACTTTCCAATAACGACTTGTCATTACTCATAAAAATACCTAAAAATCAATGACTTAGTCAGACATCTGTCAATTCTCAAGGACTGCTCAACACCACTCTTCAATGCATAAGACTATTTTGTCTATCGATATTTATTAGTCATCAATCACTAAACCTTCTAGATTTGCCAAAAATATTTTTAATACATGATTGCCAAATTGTAAATACTTAGTTATTATGCCTCTCATTATTTAAATGCTAATCATTATCATTAACATTTTTGATTACGTATGGAATTTGAACAGTCTTAAAATTTTTTGAGGAAAAACCGTTGAAAGACGGCCTTTACAAGTGGATTTTGAAACTCTAATACTAATAGTCATCAAAGCGAGTGTGTTATGCGTGAAGTTAAGTCAGCAACATTTTCTAATCAATTAACGGTGTTATCGGTCGCTGTTTCAGCAATCCTGTGTTCACAGCTGGCGGTTGCGGCAACGGATGTGCCTAGTACGACCTTACAAACCATCACCGTGACGGCCAATAGCTCGGTACGTGAAAA
>JARIAA010000074.1 GCA_029264635.1 Psychrobacter sp.
CAGGTTCTTTTGATAAAAGAATCGTTCCTGAAGAATTTCTACCACTATATATTGAACCACGACTAAATAACGAAAAAAGAGCGATGTTTTTAGAGAATAAAAGTATTTATAACAAATGGTTTGGAGAAGGAGTCTTCCCAAAAGATTTTTTTCATAAGATTAACAATAGATACTATACTAGTAATTTTACTATTATTGAGAATATTATCGACTTTATAGACAATGAAATCAAGGAAGCTGATTTCCCTATTGTTATAAAGCCCAATAAGGATACTTATGGCGGTAAGGGCATAAGTTTTGTTAATAGTAAACAAGATATTAAAGAAATTATAGAGAAATATCCTGGTTTAGTTGTTCAAGAGAAGCTACAGCAATCTCATCTTTTAAACGTACTTAATAAGGAGAGTGTAAATACGGTCCGAGTATGTTTGTATAGAGATGATAATAATGTGATGCAACTGTTGAATGCAAGTGTACGTATGGGAGTAGATGGTAGCTTAGATAATTTAACCAGTGGTGGAATTGTTTGTAATATAAAACCAACAGGGTTATTGAATAAATATGCAAATGATAAGAATGCTAGGAAATATTTAAAACATCCAAATTCAGGTTTCGTTTTTGAAGGTAAGATTTTTCCATTATACGATGACTTAGTTAAAGTAAGTAAAGAAGTAGCGATAAATATTATAGGCGTACGTCTTATTAGTTTGGATATGTCATTAGATTCCAATAACAAATGGCGCTGCATTGAAGTCAATTTAGGAGGTCAGACAATGCTGTTTGCTCAGTATGCTGGTGAGCCTTTTCTAGGTAAATATACAGATGAAATAATAAACGGAATTTAAAGCAAAAACAAATATATTAATTTTGTAACTATTTATTTGTATGTATTTTTATGAGAAACGCAAATTTTTATCAATAAAGCCATTCATTCACATATTACTACCGTATATCTTAGATAAACATAACAAAAAATAAACTATAAAATATATAAGGCACCTATCAACTTCAAACTTTATATGCATTAATAATAGTTAATGAGCATTTGTATGCAATATGGTATTATTAATATTTACATATTAGTAATATAATTTACAAAAAGGTTCATGTTATGAAAATATATATAGCTACACTGCCTAATGGTTATTTCGGTAGTACTGGTCAAAGTTGGCAAAGTATAAATGTAGATAAGCTAGCAAGCCTATTAAACTATGATACTCAAATAGTAACTATAAACGATTTAATGCATATTGATTTTAAGGAGACAGATACAGTCGTTTATACGTCCAGTGATGAAAAAAATATAAGATTTTACTTGCAAGACGTTATGTATTTTATTAACAAAAAATGTAAAATAGTACCAAACTATAACATTCTTATGAGTCATGAAAATAAAGGCTTTCAAGAATTACTAAGATCCGATTTAGGTTTCGGTAATTTAAATGGTCACTATTTTTTTGATATAGATGATTCTTGCTTACCAACGCCGAAAGTTTTAAAAACAGTCACTGGTGCAGGAAGTAGTGGTGTTTTTCTAGTAAAAGACAAAAATGACATAGAAAAAATAAAAAATGACCATTTTGAATTGTTAAAGAATAAAAGACTAATGAAGATTCAAGAAAAAACCGAACTAAAAAATAGCAAATTTTCGATATATAATTATAGGCATAAAGGATTTAATAGGTTTGTCGAACAAGAGTTTATACCTTGTTTAAATTATGATTACAAGATTTTAGTATTTGGCGATCGATACTATGGTTTAAAAAGAAATATTAAGAAAGGTGATTTCAGAGCTAGTGGAAGCAATCTTTTTGAGCATATTAAGCCCTCTACAGAAATACTAGATTTTGCAAGAAATATTTTTGCGCAAATGGAGAATCCATATGCTTCCTTAGATATTGCTCAATCTAGTAATGGTTGTCATTTAATAGAATTTCAAGGAACAAATTTTTCACCAGGTACCCTACTAAAGGCTCCTTATCGTTATTTGTTTGTCGATGGAGAATGGATAAAAGAAGATAATGATAAAGATCTTGAAGCAAACTACGCACATGCTCTAAATATATTTATGAAAAATAGTGAATTGCCATCTATATCAATTCCATTGAATATAAAGTCTAAAACTGAATGTTCTAAAATATTTTAGTTGACCAATAGAAGTTGAGGTATGATTACGTCGAATCTACTTAACTGTCTTCTGAATAAAAAGTTCGACGAATTTTAATATTAATTAAAAATAGTAGTTTCTAATGAGAAATTAATTAAAGATTTGGGAATTGAATATGAAAGTATATATTGCTACGCTGCCTAATGGTTTTTTTGGTAGTGCAGGTCATAGCTGGAAGAGTTTGGACGTCAATAGGTTGTCGACTCTTCTAGATTACCCTACTGAAATTATAACTATTAATGACTTGATGAATATTAATTTTGCTGCAGATGATACAGTTATATATACTTCTGACGATGAAGAAAATATTAGACTTTATTTAAGAGATGTTATGTATTTTGTCAATAAGAAATGCAGAATACTGCCTAGTTACAACATGCTCTTAGGACACGAGAATAAGGGATTCCAAGAATTATTTAGAAGTGAGTTGGGTTTCGGTAATTTACAGGGTAGTTACTTCTTTGATATATACGACTCTACGCTGCCTATACCTAAAGTACTGAAAACAGTATCTGGCGCAGGGAGTAGCGGTGTTTTTTTAGCAAGAAATAAAAATGATGTTTTAAAGATAAAAAATAAATTTTTCGATGTCTCACATAAAAGAAAAGTTATTAAGTTACAAAGGAGATTAAGATTAAAGAAAAAAGAATTCTCAATATACAATTATAGACATAAAGGTTTTAACTTATTTGTCGAGCAAGAGTTCGTACCTAACTTGTCGAATGATTTTAAAATTTTAGTTTTTGGTAATAGATACTACTGGCTAAAAAGAATGATTAAGAAGAACGATTTTAGAGCAAGTGGTAGTGGTTTATTTGAATATATTAAGCCACCTATTGAGGTTTTAGATTTTGCTAGAAGTATCTTTAAAAAACTTGATAATCCTTATGCATCATTAGATATTGCCCAATCAACTGAAGGTTGCTATCTTATAGAGTTTCAAGGTACTAACTTTGGTCCGCTTGCTCTACTAGAGTCTCCCAATAGATGGGTTTATTCTAATAATAGCTGTATTGAAGAAAAGAATAATAAAGATCTTGAAGAAAATTTCGCTTATGCTCTGAATATTTTTTTAAATAATAATCCTGTAGCTTCTTTTTAGATAGTCGCGATGACTCTTAACTGCAATATTAGGTTTCATATATTATAATTATTTATACAGTAGCTGTTATATGCTTATTTATTAAGCTTATTCATATTATCGGCAAGTGTATTTACATAAAATTCTAAAAATTTACATTGGTAGTGACCTATAAAAATAATAGTAAAAGTAAATTCTAGTATTATGAGTACCTATATGTTTTTTACTGAATGAAATAATTAAAACTGAGGCGCTATAAATGAAAACTATTGGATTTCCAATCAGTGATAAAGTAAATGAAAATCGTAGAGCATTAGTACCTACTGATGTAGCGATTTTAGATAGACCTGAATACATCTATGTCGAGAAAGGATACGGAGACATATTAGGATATAAAGATGAGGAATATATTCAAGTTGGTGCAAAAGTTGTATCCAAAGAGGAAGTGCTCAAAAAAGATATTATTTGTGATCCTAAAATCGGTGATGCTAAGTATTTGAAAGATTTAAAGGGTCAAAC
>JARIAA010000094.1 GCA_029264635.1 Psychrobacter sp.
AAGGTTCTAGATAGTTTTACAAACGATTTTTTTTAGGAGACAATATCTAAAATAAACATATCGTACCCCCCATGTTAATTTGTCAACGCAGACAATATTAATAAATATCAACGCAACATTATCTATCAATTACAAGTATCAATCAGCTTATGCGAGGCACGCTACATTATGGGAATTATTGGTGGTTCCAAAGAACCGACTAAAGCAGTCGGATCTATGAGAATGAATCTGTTTTTTGCTATTTTATTGATTGGGATGACCGGCTATTTTTTATGGTGGGGAATCGATTACACTATGCGTCAGCAGACGACACTATTTATGGTTGCGACTGCTTTTGGCGTTTTTATGGCATTCAATATCGGTGGTAATGATGTCGCCAACTCTTTTGGTACCTCAGTAGGCTCTGGCACTCTAACGATACCGCAAGCGCTGGGCGTGGCGGCGGTATTTGAGGTGTCAGGTGCTGTGCTGGCAGGGGGTGAGGTCACGGATACCATTCGTAGTGGTATTGTCGACTTAGATGGTCTGGCGGTAAGCCCCAATCAGTTTATTTATGTGATGCTCTCAGCGCTAATTGCCGCGGCATTTTGGCTGTTATTTGCTACGCGCAAGGGACTACCGGTATCGACCACTCACTCTATCATCGGCGGTGTCGTGGGCAGCTCGATTGTGCTTGGTTATAATTTGGGCGGCAGTGCTACAGTATTATCTACTGTGAGCTGGGGCACCATTGGCACTATTGCTATCTCTTGGGTATTATCACCATTATTAGGCGGGATACTAGCCTACTTACTCTACGGACAGATTAAAAAGAAAATCATTAATTATAATGACGAAACAGAGACTTATATAGGTACTCTAAAAGCGCAAAGAAAAGCCATCAAAGAAGAGCATAAAATATTCTTTGATAATTTGACAGAGTCTGAGCGCCTGCCTTATACCTCAGCCATCATCCATGACCAAGATATGTATAGAGAGGATGACTGTACGCTTGAGGATTTAGAAACGGACTATTATAAAAGCCTTTACAAAATTGAGCGTGAGCGTAGTGGTTTAGATACCCTCAAAGCACTAAAGCAGTGGGTACCCATCATTGCCGCTGCAGGCGGAGTAGTGATGACGTCACTGGTGGTCTTTAAGGGTCTCAAAAACGTCAACGGCAACTTTACCAATATACATGGCTTTATAATTATGGGTATGGTTGGTGCCGTGGTGTGGTTGGCAACCTATCTCTATACCAAAAGTATCCGCGGTAAGCACAAAGAAAACCTGACCAAATCTACCTTTATTATGTTTAGCTGGATGCAGGTCTTTACCGCCTCAGCCTTTGCTTTTAGTCATGGCTCAAATGATATTGCCAATGCTGTTGGCCCTTTTGCCGCCATTATGGATGTGATTCGTACCAATAGTATCGCATCACAAGCTGCTGTACCTCCAGCAGTGATGCTTACCTTTGGTGTGGCACTTATTGTCGGTCTTTGGTTTATTGGTAAAGAGGTTATTCAGACAGTCGGCACCAATTTGGCAAAAATGCACCCAGCCTCTGGGTTTTCTGCCGAGCTTGCAGCAGCAGCGGTCGTCATGGGCGCATCAACCATGGGTTTGCCCGTATCAAGTACGCATACGTTAGTAGGAGCCGTACTAGGTATTGGTATTGTCAATCGAGATACCAATTGGGCGTTGATGAAGCCTATTGGTTTGGCATGGATAATCACCTTGCCCGTCGCCGCCTCATTATCCGCTATTAGTTTTTTAATTTTGACGTACATTTTTTGAAAATAAAGTACGTAATTATCTAGATTCTACTGAGTTAATAAAAATCTAAAAAAGCGCTTGTCAGCATGATGCTGATAAGCGCTTTTTCAAATTTTTATATTTAAAGTAGGGTCTAATATTGACGTTTAAGCAGTACCAAACTGCTGGCGCTTTTTGGCAAAAAAGCGGTCTAAGCGGTCCATGGCTTCTTCTAAGTCATTAAGATTGGGCAAAAACACCACGCGGAAATGATCGGGCGCATTCCAATTAAAGCCTGTACCTTGTACCATCAATACTTTTTCTTCCAATAACAGCTCCATCATAAACTGCATGTCATCCTCAATAGGATAAACGGCAGGATCCATCTTTGGAAAACAATAAAATGCCCCTTGAGGCATCGTACAGCAGATACCTTTGATCGCATTAAGACGAGAGACGGCCATTTCACGTTGCTTATACAAACGTCCTTTTTCTGAGGTTAACTCTTTCATACTCTGATAGCCACCCATCGCCGTCTGAATCGCGTATTGTCCTGGAACATTCGAGCACAGGCGCATAGAGGCAAGCATGTCTAAACCTTCAATAAAGTCGCTGGCATGTTGTTTTTTGCCAGAAACCATCATCCAGCCTGCGCGAAAGCCTGCGATCCGATGCGACTTAGACAGACCATTGTAAGATAAGATAAGTACATCATCAGACAACGTACTCATTGGCGTATGTACCATATCGTCATAAAGCACACGGTCATAAATCTCATCTGCCATCACGACTAAATCATGTTCTATCGCAACTTCGATAATTTGCTTCAAAACATCATCTGAATAGAGCGCTCCCGTCGGATTATTGGGATTGATGACGACGATGCCTTTAGTTTTGTCGGTAATTTTTGATTTGATGTCTTCGATGTCAGGGTGCCAGTTATCCTCCTCATTACAGCGATAATGTACCGCTGTACCACCAGCAAGGTTGGCGGCTGCCGTCCATAGAGGGTAGTCTGGCATTGGAATCAAAACCTCATCTCCGTCATTCATCAGTGCCTGCATGGTCATGACAATCAGCTCAGAGACCCCATTGCCTAGATAAACATCACGTACATCTACCGCTGATAATAGGCCTTTTGACTGATAATACTGCAAGACCGCTTTTCGCGCCGAAAAGATACCTTGTGAGTCTGAATAACCGATCGCTTCAGGCAAGTTCATTGCGACGTCGCGTAAAATCTCGTGCGGCGCGCTAAGACCAAAGGGGGCAGGGTTGCCGATATTAAGTTTTAAGATACGTTGACCTTCCGCCTCCATTTTAATAGCTGTTTTTAACAACGGGCCACGGATGTCATAGCAAACATTTTGTAATTTAGTAGATTTTTTTAATGAAGTCATAGCATTACTACCCGTAGTCGTTGTATGTATTGAGGCGGTTGAAGGGACTGGCGTACTCGTTTCTTTTACGCTACTCATTGTTTTTTCTTGGATGCTTAAAGATAAGCGATTTGTAGCATCAGTATTTTGTAAAATAGCGATGGTATCGTCGGCAGTCATGGTTTCATCTTTGCCACCATTCTTTATATCGCCGCGCAATAAGTAACCTTCGCTACATCCTAAAATACGCGCAAGAATTGGCAGTTTTGATGAGACGATACCATTGGTACCGCGCTCCCAATTAGAGATTGCCCCGCGACTGACTTTAGCGCCCGCTTTCGTCATCGCTTGAGCGAGCTGTTCAGCGGTCAAACCCTTGTCACGGCGTAGCTGTATTAAACGCTCCGCTTGTGCCAACTTATCCTGATTATCATTCATAATCATCCAAGCCTTTGATTTTTATAAAAATAGTGATAAAAAAGCGGTTTTATTACCTGTTTATCTATGATTAAGCAGCTTCTGCTGTTAATGCTGTCAATAAAATGAAGCATCAACACCCTCTCTTTAGATCCTAATGCAAGATATTATTGCATATATAATATCGATGCAAGTGTTTTTTTAACTGTCAAAATTGCAAGAAAAACTTGCTATATGGTGAATTCAAGAGCTTGCTGAAAAAATAAGTGGTATCAATTTTATTCGGTGTTGATTATATTTGGTGTTAATTATAAAAGAGCTTTTTTAAGGATTTGACTGTTGATAGCTCATAAATAATATGGTGTAATTTTGGTAAAAATGAGTAGCTAACCCTTGTAACAGCCGCAGAAATTACCATATCGGGTATAATCTTTTATTAGTAAAGTTATTAACTGATAGACTAATAGATAAGGTAAGAAATACAACAAACCCTAAAAGGATAGATTATGCAAGACAATCAACTTACCAAAGAAGAGATCGCTCAACTGACTGAAGCTGACTGGAAAGAGCGTCTAAGTGCTGATGAGTATCGCGTAATGCGTGAAAAGGGTACAGAGCGTCCATTTACTGGCGTTTATAATGATACTGAAGACAAGGGCGTATATCGCTGTAAGGGCTGCGGTGCTAGCTTATTTGACTCAGATAGCAAGTTTGATGCTGGCTGTGGATGGCCAAGCTTTGATCAGGGTATCGACAATAGCGCTATTGAGGAGCATGAAGACAACTCGTTAGGTATGCGTCGTACTGAGGTAACCTGTAGTAATTGCGGGGCTCATTTAGGACATGTTTTCCCAGACGGACCACGTGAGACTACTGGTCTGCGTTATTGCATCAATTCAGTGTCTATTGA
>JARIAA010000113.1 GCA_029264635.1 Psychrobacter sp.
GACCAGACAGGGGAGCGGATAATACCTTGACCAGACTTACCAAATGATTCGCCACCATTTAATGATTTGATGGTTAATACGCCTTTACCGCCTTGGGTGGACGCATATACCACACGCTTGCCGTTAGGAGAGAAGCTTGGCGCTTCGTCGATACCCGTATTGCCAAGGTTGGCAGTCACTGCACCATTGCTATTCATAATAGCAGCTGCGCGCCCACTTAAAAAAGCAATTTGCTTACCATCACTACTAAACTGCGGGCTGGTTGCATAGCCACTATTAGAGACTCTTGTTGTCCGGCCTGAGCCAAACTCATAGCGATAAATTTGCGGTTTATTAAAACCTGCTCTATCAGAGACAAAGATAAAAGATTTACCATCTGGCGCGTAACTGGGTTGCACCTCGCTGCTAGGCCAGTTTGTTAGCTTTCTGAGGTTACCGCCGCCTGCGCTCATCTCATAAATATCTGCACTACCCTCAAAGCTGCTAGAAAATAGTATTTTACTACCGTCAGGAGAGAAGGAGGGGCTTAAGTTGCTACCTTTGTAGGGCGTGACCACAGTTGCCGCGCCGCCGCTTACATTTTGCACATAGATCAAAGGATAGGATTTATCGCGCTGTACCGTATAGGCGATACGTGACGCATCGGGTGACCATGCTGGCGAGAAGATAGAGCCTGCGACCTCAGTAATAGTTTGAGCGTTTTCACCATCGGCGTCCATCACCTTTAGGCGTGAGATCTTATCCTTACCCCGTCCTGTCTCTTCAATATACGCGATACGTCCTGAAAAATCACCTGGCGTGCCTGTGACCAGCTCATAGACTTTGTCCGCGATCACGTGAGCGGCATAACGTAAGCTCTCTTTATTATTATCAGCGCTTAAGCTCTGCTTGCCTTCGAGCACGCGGCCCGATTTGACGTCAATGACTTCATAATCGGTCTCAATTTTGCCACGATTGGTACGGGTGCTACCGACCACCAGATAAGGAATACCTAAGCTTTGCCAGACGGGCAAAGTGCCAGCCAGCTCGCTACTACTACGTGGCTGCTGCGGTAGGCCTTTGCTGGTCACATTGAGCTCGGTTCTATTTAAATCATTAAGAATAATAGGCGATAGCACAGAATCACCAGCAAAAGGCACAAAAGCGACTTGGTTTTGTTGTACGGGGATCTCGTAATCTAATTCTAATACGACGGGCGCTGCGCATAAGCTAGGAGCGACAAGTAAGCTTGAAGCACTGGTAAGTAAAGTAATCAACAGCTTTTTATGGGTACGCATGGCTGAATGTAGCTCCTAAAATAGTATGGCAATCGTTTTTATATACTTTAATTGAGTGTTACGGTAAGACAATATCACAGCTGACGCAAGTTTTTTAAGTCAAAATACGCAATAAGTTGGGATTTTGCCCATTGTCGGCTACTGTCAATTAGTTACTGCCCTTGAACTGGACAGTGAAGGTTGGGTATTTAGGGTCATCCGTATCAATCGGAAAATTGCGGGTATTTAATACGGCTTGCTTGGCGGCATCGTTGACGTCTTTATCCGCCCCTGATACAGAGACATTCGTGACATCGCCACTGCTATTGACGGTGATGGTCAAAGTTGCACGTTGTGTTGAACCTTTGGCAGCGATAGGCGGGTTATAGTTGCGTTTGATTAAATTGATGATTTCACTGTTGCTCGTACCGCGACTACCACTTGACGCGCTGGTATTATTCCCCGTCGTTTGCCCAGATGTAGATGTACTTCCAGCTGCTGTCGATTCCCCATCTGCTAAGCTGATATTCTTGCCAGCACCACCTGAGCTACCAGTGTCTATCTCTAAATTGCGCTGGGTATTATTAGGGCGCCTGATTTTAGGTGGATTGTTTTCTGTCTTTTGAAAGGCTCTTAAGCGTGCGCGCTCAGCATCAAGCTCATTTTGCTTGTCTTGCTCAACCTCATTGAGCTCTGCTAACGCTGACTCATCTAGCTGCGCTGCCATCTCTGCTATATTGCGCTCGTACTCTTGTATTTGCTCAGCCCGCCGCTGCTGCTGCTCTTGACTCATTAGCAGCGGTTGATCCGCTGGCGTATCAGAGCGCGTAAAAACGGACTCGCGTTGTAGATTTGAAGGAACGCTAGCTGGATTGGCATAATCGCCATCGCTTGTGTCCATCTCCTCACTGGTTTACGCACTGCCTGCGCGACTTGCTGCTTGGGCAGCAGCACGATTGGCCAGTATTTGCCCTTGCATCTCAGCCAACTCGCCTGGTGTGATCATGGTAGTTTCAATATTACCCACCGTTTCTAATTCAGGCGGCTGGTAGGTATAAATCAGTAAGCCAAGCACGATACCATGAGCCAAAAGGCTAAGCAGCATGGGCAGTGTCAAACCATTGCCCTCAGGCGGTGTTGGAACATAGACGGCAGGAGCATTATTCATGGTTTTGATACTCATTGACGTGTTTCATCAGATTGTCGTTTTCATTGATAAGCGCACCTATGAATAGTAGGTAAAGGCTATTATAACGTAGGCGTCGGTAAAGGCGCACCAGTTAGTAAGCCCACCTTTTGAATGCCTGCTTGCTGCAAGTTTGCCATCAAGGTCACGATTGCCCCATATTGGTTATTTTGATCGGCATTGATCATAACTTGAATAGGGGGGGCACCAGCGTTGCTGTTTTGCGATTGCAGATTAGATAAGGTATTAATGAGCTCGGGCTCACTAATGGGCATATCGATGTTGTTTTCATAACTGATAAAAATCTCACCGCTACTTGTCAAAGACACGATGACATGTAGCTGACTTTGCGCCATGGCATTGGTTTGCTCTTTTGGCAAATCCACATCGACCCCTGTCGTAAGCATCGGAGCCGTCACCATAAATATCACCAATAGCACGAGCATGACATCAATGTAAGGAACGACATTCATATCAGCATTAAGGGTGTTTTTCTTACGGCTATAAGGATTTGGTTTCATGACCCTGTCACCTGACCGGCGGCAATGATCGTTTCTGGGATTTTATGGTCAGTATTTATTGTATTTTGATTGCTGGTCTCACGTTGAAGCATGCCTGTCATCTCATCGCAAAATAGCGCACGTGATTCATAAAGTCTGCTCGATTTGGCCGTAAAATGATTGTATGCCAATACGGCGGGAATAGCAGCGAACAGGCCCATTGCTGTAGCAATTAGCGCCTCTGCAATACCAGGGGCGACAGAGGCAAGGGTGGCTTGTTCGGTTTGTGAGAGACCCAAAAAAGCATTCATGATGCCCCATACCGTTCCAAATAAGCCCACATAAGGCGCGACTGAACCAATGCTGGCAAGCGTGGCAATTCCTGATTCCAGTAATTGCTGCTGACGACCGAGTCCGACGCGCAGCTTACGCTCAACCCCATCGATAATGTCATCTTTAGGCTGGCGTTTTTTGTGCATTCTGAGGTATTCAGAAAACCCAACGTAGAAAATCTGCTCAAGTCCTTGACGTTCAGGTGAGCCTTGGATACCTTGGTAAAGCTTTGCCAAGTCCTCACCCGACCAAAACCAACTCTCAAACTGTTCATCAAAATTTTTGGCCGTACCAAGGCGCGCACTTAGGCGAAAAATAATGACCCAGCTAAGTAAAGACGCTAGGAGCAATAGCCCCATTACAATTTGCACAAGTAAGCTTGCTTGGGTAATAAGATCTATAATATTTAATGATTCAGGCATGTAACAGGCTCACTGATAATTAACAACAACTGACCAAAATAAATCCGCTTAAGTCAGATAATTCTCAAAAGGGTACTATTTAATATTTATACTAAGACAACCTATCATAATTTTTTTACGAATGATTTCAATACCTTAACTAAAATTTAGTCTTTTAGCTATGCCGTAATAAAGGTTGTAACGATATTTTAACCCCCTAGTTTACTGCTAAACAATCAAAAGGTCATTTATTAATATGTTAAATACTTGATTAGTCAATTTTTTATTACTGGTTTAATAATCTTTTTTTAGCATGTACTATTGTTCATAGATACTATCTAATATGGATTTTGTACGTGTAAGGCATGGGTAATGATTGAATTTACGCGCTAATTTCTCTAGAATGTTGCGCTTTGTTACCGCTGCCTTTTTATTATGACGTCGCAATCTCTTTGCTGACGTCATCTTTATTTTAGGCACTAATAAACCTAATCTTTTCACTGGCAAGCTGGGTACAACACTTATGAATGCAATTGAACGCTATTTTGGAATTAATGGTGACAATACGACGATCAAAACGGAACTCGTTGCGGGTTTAACGACCTTTTTGACGATGGCTTATATCATTTTTGTCAACCCCAATATATTGTCAGAAGCGGGGATGGATAAAGGGGCTGTGTTCGTTGCCACCTGTCTTGCAGCAGCGATAGGCTGTTTTATCATGGGTATCTATGCCCGCCTGCCAGTAGCATTAGCTCCAGGCATGGGTCTTAACGCCTTTTTTACTTATGGCGTAGTTTTAGGTATGGGTTATACGTGGCAAACAGCGCTCGGTGCCGTATTTTTATCAGGTTGCATCTTTATTCTTTTAAGCCTCTTTAAGATTCGTGAGTGGATCATAGATTCTATCCCAATGGCACTTAAACAAGGTGTGATTGCTGGTATTGGCGCGTTTTTGGCCTTTATTGCTTTGCAAAGCTCAGGCATTATCGTCGGACAAGAAGCGACTTTGGTGACTCTTGGGGATATGACTTCATTTGGACCGATGATGGCCTCAGTAGGATTTTTTGTCATTATCGGCTTGTCTTACAAAAAAATTCCAGGCGCGGTAACGATTGGGATTTTGCTGGTTGCTTTGATTAGTTTATTGGTGGGTCATACTGAGTTTACGGGTATTGTCTCGACGCCACCCTCAATCACACCCACACTGCTACAGCTGGATATTGCAGGAGCGTTTGACGTCACTATGATCAGTGTCATCTTTGCTTTTTTGTTCGTTGATTTGTTCGATACCGCAGGTACGCTGTTAGCGACTACTAGCCAAGCTAAGCTGGTTGGTAACGATGGTAAAATTCCTAATATGGGCAAAGCATTACTGGCAGATTCGACGGCGACGGTGACAGGTGCAATGCTTGGTACTTCATCCACGACCAGCTATGTAGAAAGTGTCGCGGGGATTGCCGCGGGTGGCCGTACTGGACTTATGGCCGTGACGGTCGGGGTGTTGTTTTTACTCAGTACCTTTTTTGCTCCACTAGCTGGTATGATTCCCGCTTATGCGACTGCTGGCGCTATTTTTTATGTGGCTGTATTGATGCTAGGGACGCTAAAAGATATCAATTGGGGTGATTTGACGGACGCTGCGCCCGTGGTCGTTGTGCTGCTCTTTACCCCGCTTACCTACTCTATTGCTGATGGCATTGCCCTTGGGTTTATTACCTTTACCGCTGTTAAAGTGATAGCAGGCAAGTTTTCTGAGGTCTCTATACCAGTAGTGGTGCTGACATTAGTGTTATTTGCCAAGATTATGTGGCTGTAGTCCATTCATAATAAAGTGGATACGCTAAACATAGTGTGCGGTCAAACTCTCTTTATCGTCCTCATGTCACTATCTATCTGCTTTTAAATAATCTATATAATAGATAGTGTTAGTTTGAAAAATCGTTTCGTGATAACATGATGACGTTAAGCGCATCACCTCAATCAACGCCGTAGAGGTTTTTCTTACAGTGAATTAGCGTCATACAAGATTACAGGGTTTGATTTTTACGATAAAACTATCAGCTGTCAATCGCCCTCCATTCACTACAAACAAGAAGAATGCACTAATGCCGCTTAACGTCTCGTTGTTGCCTTTGCATTGTTAATGTAGCACTTTTTTGACAATCGAACGACCTACTTAACCCTCTCCAGCTTATGCTGGATTTGCTCGTTTTGTGATGGCGTCGTTTGGCCTCTTATAAAGCACTATTTATAAACCGTCATTGTTTGCTGCTATTTGGCTGAGTGTTTGGTGGATTTATTGTAGATAGTTTAGCGATTAAAAGACCAAACGCGCCATTTATTATGGTTTTTTAAACGATAGTTATGGAGTTGGTATGAACCCAATAGACCAGTTTACCCCGCAAGAGCCTATTTTATTTAATCCTATCGATTTACTGGCGCCTGAGTACCTCACGCAGTCAGCAGAGGAGCTGTATGCGCGTATCTCACCCCTTTACAGTGTCGATGAAGAGCGCTGGCTGACCAAACTGTTACCACTAGCAAAGCCCACTGATCAAGAGCGAGACGATGCCAGCGAGCAGACGCGTAAGCTGGTTGAGTATGTTCGCAGTGATGGCAAGGCCATGAAAATGGTCGATTCTTTGTTACTTGAATATAGCCTTGATACTCAAGAGGGCATTTTACTCATGAGCTTGGCTGAGGCTTTGATTCGGGTACCAGATAACTATACGGCTGATGCGCTTATCCGTGACAAGATGAGCGTGGCGGATTGGAAAAAACATCTCAAAGATGACAACGGTTTTATGGTCAACGCCTCAACGTGGGGCATGATGATGACAGGCCGTGTGGTAAGTATCGACAGTAGCACCACAGCCTCTGGATTCTTGGATCGCATGACCAAAAAAATGGGCGAGCCGATGATTCGTGCGGCGATGCAAAAAGCCATGCGCATTATGGGACATCAGTTTGTATTGGGCGAGACCATCGAGGACGCCAATAAAAACAGCCAACCTTACCGTAATAAAGGCTATACCTATTCGTTTGATATGCTTGGTGAGGCAGCCATTACCAATAGAGATGCCGAAAAATACTTCAATGACTATCTGCATGCGATTAAAGCGACGGCTAGTATTAAGGTTAAAGAGGGCATGCCGAAGCCATCAGTATCTATTAAATTATCGGCGTTGCATCCACGCTATGAGGCCACGCAAGAAGCACAAGTCATGGGACTGTTACGTCAGCGTTGTTTATTACTGATTGAAGCGGCTCGTGAAGTCAATGTCGATATCAGTGTCGATGCTGAAGAGGCGGATCGTTTAGAGATCTCTTTAAAGCTGTTTGAATCGCAATATCGTGATTCATTGACAGCGGGCTGGGATGGCTTGGGACTCGTGGTGCAAGGTTACTCAAAACGCGCCATTGCGATATTCGCTTGGCTTGCACGCTTGGCGACAGAAGTGGGTGATCGTATCCCATTACGTCTCGTTAAAGGCGCTTACTGGGATACAGAGATTAAGCTTGCGCAGCAAAAAGGACTGTCAGGTTATCCGGTTTGGACGCGTAAAGAAGGCACAGATACCGCCTATTTGGCTTGTGCGCGCTTCTTATTGTCAGATCATCTGCGTGGTCTTATTTGGCCGCAGTTCGCCACACACAATGCGCATACTTTGGCATCAGTGATGACCATGAGTACGCATAGAGACTTTGAATTTCAACGTCTGCATGGTATGGGGGATGCGCTTTATGACCATATCTTGCAATCTTATAATATCCCTGTCCGTATCTACGCGCCGGTTGGTGCACATAAAGATTTGCTGCCTTATCTAGTACGCCGCTTGCTTGAGAATGGCGCAAATAGCTCATTTGTCCATCAATTATTAGATAAGTCTTATCCGATTGATAAGCTGACAGTGCATCCTTATTATAAGTTGATGGCTAACGACAAATTATACAATCCTGATATTCCGTTGCCACTCGATATTTATGATGATCGCCGCGCCAGCTTTGGGTCTAATATATTTGTAGAATCACAGTGGCTACCACTTAAAGCAGCAATTGATAAACACCTACATAAAACATGGTCAGCAGCACCGATTATCAAGGGTCAAACCATCGATACCTATGAAGTAGATGGGGCAAATCATTCGCTCGATAATCATACAGTACGTGCGCCTTGGAACCATGACGTTGTTGCTGGCGAAGTGCAATATGCCACTGCTGAGTTAGCTCGTCAAGCGATTGACGCGGCAGTCGCTGGGCAACAAACATGGCAAGCCGTACCAGCGTCTAAGCGTGCAGCGATCTTACGCAAAACGGCAGATTTGTATGAAGAAAACTACGCTGAGCTGATGGCTTTATGTCAAGTTGAAGCGGGCAAGACCATGCAAGACAGCATCGATGAGATTAAAGAGGCGGTTGATTTCTGCCGTTTTTATGCTGATGAGGCTGAGCGCTTAGCTGATGTCACTCATGAGTTTACAGACTTAGCTGGCAAGCAGTCGCGTCAAGTATACAAAGCGCGTGGCACTTTCGTTTGTATCAGTCCGTGGAATTTTCCACTTGCGATTTATACTGGACAAATCGTTGCCGCACTCGCCGCGGGTAATACGGTTGTAGCAAAGCCTGCCGAACAAACCAGCTTAATCGCCCATTTTGGCGCACAGTTGATGTATCAAGCAGGCGTACCAAGTGAGGCATTACAATTCGTCACTGGCGCAGGAGAGGTTGGCGGCGCGCTGACCGCATCCGATAAGATAGCGGGTGTTATCTTTACGGGTTCGACGCAGACAGCACAGCGTATTAACCAAAGCCTCAACGATCACGCGCAAGCGAGCGGCGAGCTACCAATCTTGATCGCTGAAACGGGCGGTCAAAATGCCATGATCGTTGACTCCACAGCGTTGCCTGAACAAGTGGTTAGAGATGCTGTATTGTCAGCATTTGGTTCGGCAGGACAGCGCTGCTCAGCGTGCCGTATTCTATGTGTGCAAGAAGACGTGGCAGACGATCTGATTGAACTGTTGCAAGGTCATATGGCAGAGCTGGTTGTGGGCAATCCGACACAAGTGACTACAGATGTGGGCCCCGTGATTGACGCCGATGCCAAACAAGGACTTGAGAGTCATATCGAGCGTATGAAGTCTGAGCCGACAGCGACTATCTTGGCGCAAACCCCTATGGGTGCAAGCTCAGTGGTGGGCGAGGCACAATCAACCTTTGTATTACCAACGGCGATTGAAGTACAAAACATCGACATTATCGGTGGCGAACATTTCGGTCCGATATTACATGTACTGCGTTACAACGCCCGCGACTTGGATCAGCTTATTGATGCCATTAATGCGACAGGTTTTGGTTTAACCTTAGGCATCCATAGTCGTATTGAAAACATCGCCGAGCATATTGAGCGTCGTACAGTCGTAGGCAATACTTACGTCAACCGTAATCAGATCGGTGCTGTGGTCAACGTGCAACCCTTTGGCGGCTGTGGCTTATCAGGTACGGGTCCAAAAGCAGGTGGCCCGCACTACGTCGCACGCCTGATGAAACTTGTCTCAGAGCAATCGGCTTTTGAGTCAGCAAGCGTAGGACAATTGGCTGCAGAGCACTCTGCTGTCGAAAAAAGCATTCAATCATCAGCATCAACCGAACTCGCATAAGGAGTAGCAACATGGAGACTGAATTCAAAAAAAACCATACAAAGTTTGTGAAGCTTGGCGACTACTGGGCGCAGTGACGCGTGCATCCTATCTTGAGCCTGCGATACCCAAATTGGCATTGCTCACAGGTGATGCCAATAAAGCACGTCGCTTGTTCACTCATCTATTGAGCGCAGCCCCAAGACTTGACGACGTGCAGCGCATTACAGGCGCAACGGGTGAGTCCAACGACTTGTATGTGACAGCTCGCGGCAAAACGATGGTCATTGGTGGCGAAACTGCCAAAGCAATGGCGATACTTGGGCAGCTTATCGCTGCACTATTAACGGGTAATGAGGTAATATTGCATTGCCCACGCCAAGCAGAGATGTGCGCAGAAGCGGCAAAAGTGCTGTATGAGGCTGGTATCAGTGATGATGTATTGAGCGTTGCAAATGACTCACAAACGATCACTTTATTACACATTGATCGTCTTGCGCAAGTCGCAGTTGCAGGTAGCCCTGCTGAAATACAAGAGATCAGTCAGGCACTGGCTAATACTGACGGTATCTTGACTCAAGTGATTGCAGTGACAGATATGGAAGGCTTATCAGACATGCTTACGCCAGATTATTTGTACCGCTTTGTCACTGAACGCGTGCGAACCATCAATACGACGGCCATCGGTGGCAATGCAAGCTTACTTGAGCTTGGGACATAATAAAAAGAATGTAATAAAGATCAGACAGTCAAATATTAAGTAATGAGATATTACTTAGCATTATTTAAATGACGGTTAGTGTTTATTTACAAGGGTGCTAAAGCTCTTGAAAAATAAGCGCTAACCGTTTTTTTTACGGTCAAATCCAAAGTCCTTCAGGTTGTAGAAGATAAACTTTCGATATCTTATAAAATGACGTTTTAAAAATCTTATAAAGCCATGTTTTATAGCTTGTAGGCAAGCAATACTGGTGCTACTATAAACAAAACCTGACTAAATAGTTATCTTTATAGCGATACTTTGGTCAATATAAAAGTGTTTAAGTCAGACCAGATCAAAGTAATTAGCAAAGCCGCTTAAACCTATTAACAAGGAATGTTAGTAGACTTAAGACCCTATT
>JARIAA010000134.1 GCA_029264635.1 Psychrobacter sp.
TTAAAATTTGAATATTTTTAGATGTTAACTGTTTAGAGTCTAACTCCAAACTTAATTTACCGGTCTATTGCAAAAAGCTGCTGATAATAATCTCTACCAGTCAGCTACTGTAGCTATTACCTTAAGACTAATCACTAAGATTTTACTTGCGACTTTACTTGTATCGCACTCATATTATTAACGAGGACCTTGATGAAGCACTCATATCTTGCGCTTGTAATAGCATCTGTACTATCTGGAGCTGTACTGGTTGGCTGTGACAAAAACGAGGACGCCGCTGGTGATGCCGAACAGCAGCAGATGCCGCCTACCGTCGTCAACGTCCAGACCGTGACTTTTGACAGCGTACCCCAAGTACAGACTTTTTCTGGACGCACTGCTGCATATCAAACTGCGGATGTCCGTCCACAGGTGAATGGGGTGATTGAAGAAGTCCTATTCCAAGAAGGCAGCAATGTCAAACAAGGCCAGCCACTCTATCGAATCAACACAGATAACTATACATCCTCTGTTGCCAGCAGTGAAGCTGCCGTACAGCAAGCACAGGCTAATTATCAGACGGCGCTTGCCAATAATGCTAATGCTAAAGCTGAGCTTGCCAGTCGCCAAGCATCATTGGCACAAGCAACAAATGACTTCCAGCGCCTCAAAGGACTGGTGGACATTGATGCCATATCCAAACAGCAATACGATCAAGCACAGACGCAAGTTCGTACCGCACAAGCAGCGGTTGAAAGCGCGCAGGCAGCGATTGGACAAACGCAAGCTGCCATAGAAAGTGCAAAAGCCAACATTCAGGCGGCCAAAGCCAATTTGAAGGCCATTGCGCTTGATCTTAATCGTACCATCGTACGCGCACCGCTTAGCGGCCGTAGTGACCGCTCAAGTGTTACTGCTGGTACACTTGTCAGCTCTGGTCAACCTGAACCACTCGTTACTATTTCACGTTTGGATCCTATTTATGTCGATATTAGTCAGTCTTCCTCTGACCTATTAAGACTGCGTCAACAGATATCTGAGGGGAAAGCACAAGCTGGTATGAACAGTGTTGAGCTGGTCCTTGAGGATGGCAGTGTCTATCCTGTAAAAGGTAAACTTGCCTTATCTGAAGCAAAGGTTGATGAGTCAACAGGTGCGGTTACTTTGCGTGCCATATTTCCCAACCCCAACAATGTTTTATTGCCAGGGATGTATGTCTCTGCACGTTTGACGCAAAGTATTATTACTAATGCTGCTTTGATTCCACAAAGTGCGGTCACTCGTACCGCAAAAGGGGAACCTCAAGTCAGTATCGTGGATGAAAACAACAAGATTCAAGTTCGTCCGGTTACTATCAATGGTACTTATGATGGGCAATGGGTCGTCACTGACGGTCTAAAGCCAGGCGATAGAGTCGTCATCCTTGGTGGTGCTAATCTTAGACCTGATCAAGAAGTCGTTGTAAAACCACTTGAAAATCCTAACTCTGGAGCACCAGCGTCAGGCGCATCTACTGCTAAGCCTGCACAGCAAGCTGCTCAAACAACGAACCAACCAGCTAGTGGCAATTCTAAAAATGCTGGTAACAGCAGTGCTAATGCTGAAACTACGGCTAAAGAGCCAACTACCGCCACTAACTAATTCCATTCGAAGATAGGAAGACTTAGGGATTTACCATGTCACTTTTTTTTATTAATCGCCCTATTTTTGCCTGTGTGTTGGCTATTTTAGTTATGCTTGTCGGGGTAATATCGGTCATTAGTTTGCCGATTGAGCAGTATCCCCCTATCGCACCGCCGACGGTTACTGTAAGTGCAAGCTATCCTGGTGCGAACGCTGAAACCGTTGAGAACTCAGTGGTACAGATTATTGAACAACGTATGAAAGGCCTTGATGGTCTCATGTATATGTCCTCATCAAGCTCTTCAAACGGTGGTGCATCAGTAAGACTTACGTTTGAAAATGGTACTGATGTTGATATTGCACAGGTACAAGTACAGAATAAACTCCAAGCAGCGATAAGCTCTTTGCCTGAATCCGTTCAGCGCCAAGGCGTGAACGTTACTAAATCATCTAGTAGCTTTTTGATGGTACAAGGGTTTATCTCTGAAGACGGAACCATGGATGAAGCCGATATTGGTGACTACATTAACGCCAATATCGTCGATGAGTTAAGCCGAGTGGAAGGCGTCGGTGAAGTTCAATCATTTGGTTCATCCTATGCGATGCGTATTTGGCTCGACCCTGCGCGTATACGTAGCTTTAATATGATGCCCTCTGATGTAGTTGATGCAGTACGGGCACAAAACACACAGGTTTCTGCAGGTCAAGTTGGACAAGCTCCCACTGATCTTGGTGAGCAGGTCATCAGTGCTACTGTTACCTTGCAAAGCTATCTACAAACCCCTGAAGAGTTTAAAAATATTCTCCTAAAAACAGATAGTACAGGTGCTCAAGTACGTTTAGGTGATGTGGCAGAGGTTGAGATTGGTAGTGAAGACTACAGTGTTACAGCGCTATTTAATGGTCAAGAAGCTGCCGGTCTTGGTATCTCATTAGCCACTGGCGCCAATGCGCTTAATACTCGTGAAGCTATTGAAAATCGTATATCGGAGCTAGAACAGAACTTCCCAGAAGGCCTTAAAACAGTTATTCCTTACGACACCACGCCGTTTGTACGCTTATCTATTGAGCAAGTGGTTAAAACCTTGATTGAGGCGATCATATTAGTATTTATCGTCATGTATTTGTTTTTGCAAAACTGGCGCGCCACTATTATTCCAACACTAGCAGTACCTGTGGTTATATTAGGAACTTTCGCCGTACTTTATGCCTCGGGTTTTAGTATTAACGTGCTAACTATGTTTGCCTTGGTACTGTCCATTGGTCTACTTGTCGATGATGCCATTGTGGTAGTAGAGAACGTCGAGCGTATCCTCGAGGAGGACGCTGAGATCTCCATCAAGGATGCCACCATTCAGTCGATGGGTGAGATCAGCAAAATCGTTATCGGTATTGCGATTATTCTATCGGCTGTATTTGTACCCATGGCCTTCTTTGGCGGCTCAACCGGCGTTATTTATCGTCAATTCTCTATTACTTTGATTACGGCTATGGTGCTATCAGCACTGGTAGCGCTTATTTTTACACCTGCTTTATGCGTGACGTTACTGAAACGTGGCAAGAATCATGATAAAAAAGCTAATAACGAAGAACAAGAGGAGAAAAAAGGTTTCTTTGGTTGGTTTAATCGTACTTTCACTAAAGTTAGCCACTCGTATGAGAATGTAGTTGGCAAAAGCTTTCGTTTCAAATGGCTGTATTTAATTGCTTATGCAGTAATTATCGGTATTATGGCCGTGGTGTTTTTACGAATTCCTGGTTCATTCTTGCCTGAAGAAGACCAAGGTATTATGTTTACCTTAGTGCAGCTACCCGCAGGTTCTACACTGACTGAAACAAGAGAGGTGCTTGATAAAGTCTCTGAATATTATGATACGCAAGAAGAGAGCAATATCACATCCGTTTTTAGTATTGCAGGCTTTAGTTTTGCAGGGCAAGGTCAAAACGTCGGTCTTGCATTCGTCCTGCTAAACGACTGGGGCGAGCGTGAAGGGGACGAAAACTCTGTACAAGGTATTGTTGATCGCGCCAACGGGTTCTTCTTTACTCAAATCAATGAGGCACAAGTCTTTGCAATTGTCCCTCCAGCAATTAGCGGTCTTGGTAACTCAAGTGGTTTTGATTTAATGCTACAAGACGTAGAAAACGTCGGTCACGAAGGCTTGCTCGAAGCGCGCAATATGCTGCTTGGTATGGCAGGACAAAGCGATAAAGTCACTGGCGTACGTCCAAACGGACAAGAAGATGCGCCGCAGTTAAAAGTCAATGTCAACCAAGAACAAGCTGCTGCTTATGGCTTGTCGATGGCTAATATTAACAGCGTTATCTCTATCGCTTGGGGTTCAAGCTATATCAATGACTTTATTGATCGGGGTCGTATTAAGCGAGTATTTGTGCAAGGTGAACCGAGTAGCCGTACCACGCCTGAGGATATTGGCAAATGGTATGTGCGCGGCGAATCTAATAACATGATCTCTTTTGATGCATTTTCTAGTAGCGAATGGCGCCTGGCATCTCCACGCTTAACACGCTATAACAGCCTGCCCTCTATGAACATTCAGGGTAACGCTGCTCCAGGATTGAGTAGTGGTGAAGCGATTGATGCTATGGAAGAGATGATTGGACAATTACCAGAGGGTATTGGTTATGAGTGGACAGGTCTGTCGTTAGAAGAACAGAAGTCAGGTTCACAAGCGCCTATCCTTTATGCTATCTCAATTTTAGTTGTCTTCTTATGCTTGGCCGCCTTGTATGAAAGCTGGTCTGTACCCTTCTCAGTCTTGTTAGTCGTTCCACTGGGGGTACTGGGTGCAGCGATATTTACTTGGTTACGAAACTTTGACAATGATATCTACTTACAGGTTGGTTTATTGACGGTCGTTGGACTGTCAGCTAAAAACGCCATTTTGATTATCGAATTTGCTAAAGATCACCAAGAAGAAGGTAATAGTCTCAAAGATGCGGTGATGCTCGCAGCACGTCAACGGTTGCGTCCGATTATCATGACCTCGCTTGCCTTTGGACTGGGTGTTGTGCCATTATTTATCGCGACCGGTCCTGGATCGGGTAGTCAAAACGCTATTGGTACCAGTGTACTAGGCGGCGTTATTACAGCTACTTTTTTAGGTATCTTCTTTATCCCCATGTTCTATATCTGGGTGCGTAGTTTGTTCCCTTATAAAGGTAACGAGGCTCACGATGTAGATGACGGTGGTGATAAGAATAACGGTAATGATACACCATCTGATGACATGCAGAACCCAACTCCTTCTGAGAGTTATAAGCCTGTAAGCTTTGGAGATAATATACAATGAGTGCTCAACCCCTTACCACCAATGCAGCCGCCGCAGTAGTAAATACTTCTGCTGGCGTGTGTGCAAGTACAGGTGAAATGCAGACAGCTTCTTTATTAACGTTACGTAAAAGTGGTGGACGTCTGCTTGGCTTGTCATTATTAGCGATGGGTATGGCTGCCTGTAATACCATTCCAAAGGCTGACACACGTCCAGTACTTGCCGAGCCCAATATACCGATTGAGCAGTCTTATGGCGCGTTCGATCGAGAAACAGTTAGTAACGGTCAACAGCCAAGTATCGCAGGTCAACGCTGGCAAGATTTCTATAGTGATGAGCGCCTAAAAGGTCTGATTGCACTGGGTCTTGAAAACAATAAAGACTTTGAAAGTGCGCGCTTAGCCATTGAAAGAGCACGTGCTCAGTATCGCATTACTGATATTCAAGACCTGCCCACGATCAACGGTCAGGCGGACTACTCGCGTCAAAGTCAATCTACCCCTCGAACAAGCTTGCCTGGTGGCGGTCAGTTCGGCGGCGGTAGGCAAACGACCGATAGCTATAGTGTCAATGTGGGTCTTGCCAGTTACGAGCTTGATTTTTGGGGTAGAATTGATAGCTTAAAAGATCAAGCGCTGCAAAACTTTTTGTCAACGACTGCGGCAAAAGATGTCACACAAATCAGCCTTGTTAGCAACATTGCTCAAAGTTATGCCAACTTAAGCTACAGCCTTGCTCAGTTAAAACTGGCAGAGGCAACCGTCGAGAGCCGTGAGCGCTCTCTTTTTATCGCTGATAGACGCTTTGAAGCAGGTATCGATCCGAGACTGCCCTCTTTGCAATCCGCAGCTGCCCTTGAAAATGCTAAGCTTGCAGTACTGCGTGCGCAAATCAGCATCTTAACATCGCGAAACGCCCTACAGTTCTTAGTTGGTGCTCCTATTCCAAACCAGCTCGTTCCAGCGCCTGCGGTCAGTAACATCACCACGCATGACATATTTAATGCCGGTCTGCCAAGTGAATTGCTGCGTTATCGTCCAGATGTGTTGCAAGCGGAGTATAACTTAAAAGCCGCGGGCGCCAATATCGCTGTAGCTCGTGCAGCTTATTTTCCAACGATTAGCCTTGCCAGCAGTGCTGGGGTACGTAGCGATAGTCTTAGTAACTTGTTTGATAGCGATTCATTTGGTTGGTCATTTGGTCCCAATATTAGCGTGCCTATTTTTGATGCAGGACGCTTGGATGCCAATTACGATGTCGCCAAAATTGAGCGTGAACAGACGCTCGCCAGCTATGAGCGCTCTATTCAAACAGCATTTCGTGAAGTCTCTGATGTGCTAGCCACACGAGCAACGCTCGGCGATCAGCTTGCAGCGCAGTACCGTCTGCAAGACAATTTTGAGCAAACCTATCAGATAGCAGACGCTCGCTTTAAAGCGGGTATCTCAAACTATCTAGACGTACTTGATGCCCAGCGCTCGTTGTTCTCGACCCAACAAGGTATTTTAGATTTAGAGCTGCAAAAACTGGTGAGCCAAATAGAGCTATACCAAGCGCTTGGTGGCGGCTCCAACCTTAACGTACCTACAGTGATTCCAGTGCCGCAATATACCAATTTGGCTCGCATTGCCACTATTCCTTCTAATAAAGCGAAGGCTGCTTACGCCATAGATGCAGCAGGCTCAGCGCGCGTTACGTCTACGCAAGAAGCGCAAGCCATCAAACAGTCAAAAACGCCAGCAACGGCTACTTTTCAGCCGAATGCTGTTGTCGATATCAATAATGACGGCAAGAAAGATGCAGCAGTGGGTATTCTCATTCAAGAGACGCCTGTGGAGCAAGCACCTGTGACGCAGATTATTAAGCCTTAACTTACGGCAGCACAATGAATTTTTAGCAATCAGTCCTGCCGCCTTGGTAGGGCTTTTTGCTTTTGTCGGCCGCTATTGGTTATAGTAGCCTCACTATATTAAATAAAATGATAGTGACTAAATTGACTGAAACAATAATAAGGAACCATAATGAGCTATACCTTTAATCGCCAATATCCTGAAACCCGTTTACGCCGCCTACGCTATAACGACAATGTACGGGCGATGATTCGAGAAGTTGAACTACATCCCAAGCACTTTATTGCCCCTGTTTTCGTTCTTGAAGGCGAAAACCAGCGCGAAACTATCGCAAGTATGCCAGGTGTTGAGCGCTTATCAATCGATTTGCTCATTGATTACGCGAAAGAATTACTAGCAGAGGGTGTCACGACGATCGATATCTTTCCTGTCATTGATAATTCATTAAAAACACCAGATGGTAAAGCGGCTTATGACGCAAATGGTCTTACTGCGCGTGCGGTCAAAGCCGTTAAAGATGCGGTGCCAGAGATGGTCGTGATGACGGATGTCGCGCTGGATCCTTATACCTCACATGGGCAAGACGGCCTGCTCGATGAGAGTGGTTATGTGGTGAATGACAAGACTGTTGAGGTATTAGTCAAGCAAGCACTGGTCCATGCGCGCGCTGGCGCTGATATTATCTCCCCTAGTGACATGATGGACGGTCGCATCAAAGCTATGCGTGATGCCTTTGAAGCAGAAGGTTTTGTAAATACGGCTATCATGGCCTACTCGGCTAAATATGCCTCTGCTTATTACGGGCCGTTTCGCGATGCAGTTGGTAGCGCGGGTAATCTAAAAGGGGGTCACAAAAAACAGTATCAGATGGATTTTGGTAACCGCGCAGAAGCTTTGCATGAAGTTGCGATGGATATTAACGAAGGCGCTGATATGGTCATGATCAAACCTGGTCAGCCCTACCTTGATCTCATTCGTGAAGTCAAAAATACCTTTGGTATACCGACATTCGCCTATCAAGTCTCTGGTGAGTACGCGATGCATATGGCGGCTATTCAAAACGGCTGGCTCAGTGACGCAGTTATTTTAGAATCATTGATTGGTTTTCGTCGTGCCGGTGCCGATGGTATCTTAACCTATTTTGCGTTAGAAGCCGCCCGCCAGTTAAATAATGCTTAATGTGATCATGCTTTTTAAAGTTGCTTTTCTGTCGCGCCGACTGGCTAATAGCGGTTGGCGTGATTTTATGGCTACCCTTACTATTTTCTTTTTATAATCATAAACTAACGATAAGAAGCTTTATCCATCTCCTGCCCAAAAGTCCTGTTTTTGCTTTATAATAGCCCACCTGATTTCAATTACCAATTATCATTAAATATCCTCTTCTATTATCCTTATTAGATAGTCTCTATCATCAATAATATCGTGACGATAATAATTTAGAGTGTCATGCGATATTTATTTAGCGACGGTGTGATCAGTTATGACTATCTTTTTTGCTTTTGCCCTATAGGTCACTTTATGAGTCAACTTAATCCCAAACAACAAGAAGCGATGCTCTACGTATCTGGCCCATTGCTCGTACTAGCGGGTGCTGGCTCAGGTAAAACGTCGGTTATTACGCGCAAAATTGCATACCTGATTGAAGAATGCAACATGCCAGCCGAACGCATCACCGCGGTGACCTTTACTAATAAAGCCGCCCGTGAGATGAAAGCGCGGGTAAGTAAACTACTACCTAGCGAAAAAACCCGCGGACTGACGGTATTGACCTTTCACCAATTTGGCTTACAGTTTTTGCGTTATGAGCTGATTCATACTCCGCTTAAAGGCAACTTCTCCATCATGGACAGCGATGATAGTAAGCGTCTGCTCATGGAGCTGATGATGCGCGACAATTTAAGTGGTGCTGAAAGTCGCGAGCTCGTCGGTAAAGCCATCAAAATGATTTCTGATTGGAAAAATGATCTGATCGAGCCTGATAAGGCGATGGAAACCTTAGACGATCCAGAAGACATGATTTTTGCGACTTTATATGCTTTATATGAGCGCAATCTGCGAGCCTATAATGCGGTCGATTTTGATGATTTGATTGTACTGCCGACTAAAATATTACGTGAAAACAGGGAGCTGCGCGATAAATGGCAAAACCGCATTCGCTATCTATTGGTGGATGAGTATCAAGATACCAATACTGCGCAGTACGAGATGATTAAATATCTGGTTGGGCCGCAAGGGCGCTTTACCGTCGTTGGTGATGATGATCAATCGATCTACGCATGGCGCGGCGCTAAGCCTGAAAATATGGCACTGCTCAAAGAAGATTTCCCAAAGCTTAAAATCGTCATGCTCGAGCAAAACTACCGTTCGACCACACGTATTTTGACTTCTGCCAACGCCGTTATTACCAATAACGAGCATTTATTTGAAAAGAAACTCTGGTCAGATAAGGGTCAAGGCGAAAAAATCCGTATTATCAATTGCCGCAATGATGATGATGAATCGGAGCGTGTGGCAAAGGAGATTGTCACGCACAAATTGCGTTTTGGTAATGAGTGGGAGCAGTATGCGGTTCTCTACCGTAGTAACTTTCAGGCGCGCATGCTTGAGGCGCAGCTGCGTCAGCTGCAAGTGCCTTATAAATTATCAGGTGGTCAATCGTTCTTTGCGCGTAGTGAAATCAAAGACATCATGGGCTATCTGCGCCTGATTTTAAATCCAGAAGATGACAGCGCATTTTTGCGGATTATCAATACGCCCAAACGCGGCATGGGACCTGCTACCCTTGAAAAGCTTGGTCTGTTTTCGCAAGAGCATAGCATCTCGTTATTGGCCTCTTGTACTCACGCGGGTCTTGCCCACGTTTTGCCATCCAAAGCGTATAGCACGTTAAAAGAGTTTGGCGACTTTATTGAGCATTACACTCGTGAGCTGGATCAGCATCCTGACCCTGTGCCCATCGTGCGTCAAATGATCGATGAGACGGGTTATATTGACTTTGTACGCAGCGACGCTAAAACGCCGCAACAAGAAAAAAACCGTATTGACAATATCGATATGCTTTATACCAGTATTCAGTCGCTGATTAATCGCGCTGAAGAAGACGAAGACCGTACCATCGACACCATTATTCGTAAACTGGTGCTCCTTGATATGCTCGAGCAGCAGCAAGAAGAAGAAAATACCAATAAAGTGAACCTTATGACCCTGCACGCGGCCAAAGGCTTGGAGTTTGATTACGTCTATATTATGGGACTGGAAGAGGAGATGCTCCCGCATCGCAACTCTATTTTAAGCGAGACCGTTGAAGAAGAGCGCCGCTTAATGTATGTGGGCATTACCCGTGCGCGTCGTGAGCTGACGTTGACGCTTGCGACCCAGCGCCGCGCAGGTGGTCAGATGCGTGTAACCTCAGAATCACGTTTTTTAGATGAGTTGCCTGAAGATCATATCGACTGGCCAGCCAAAGCGAAAAAGAAAAAAGCCAGCAAAGACCCTGAAAAAGTCGCTGATGAGTATTTGGCTAATATTCGAGCCTTACTAGGTAATCGTTAACGGTTTTTTGCTTGTGACTCACATTATTTTTTATTCATTTTCGATTTTTCGGAACGCCTATGCCCATCCCTACGCCTAACTCAGAACAACCGCTCAAACTGCAAGCAGAATATAATCTGTCAGAGTACAACGCTGAATATAAACTGTTGTATTTGCAAGGGTTGGTAGCTGATGATGCGTATGCAGCGATTACTGACTTTTTAGCACAGCAATCTGAGTATGAAATTGCAAACTTATTAGAGTCATTCCCCAATCAAGATCGGCAGATTATTTGGGCGCAAGTTCCTGAGCATCTAAAAGGCGAAGTACTGGCTGAACTTGAGGTGGATACCCGTCAGCCCTTGATGGAGAATATCTCCTCAAAAGAGATCTCTTTATTTACCCAAGACCTTGATGCGCAAGATATCTCTGAGATTTTGGAGACAGTTACTGAGACAGTACGCACCTCCGTCATGGCAACTTTAGACGAAGACGTCCGTATTCAAGTCAACAAGCTCGATACTTACGCTGATTGGGAAGTTGGGAGTTACATGGATCCTGATATCATTCAAGTACAAGATAATATCAGTTTGGCGCAAGTACAAGACTGGCTACGCGCCAGTGACGATTTGCTGGATGATCAAAGCCAAGAGCTTTTGGTAGTCGATCAGAGCCAGCAGCTTTTAGGGCTGCTAAGTCTGGTTGATTTAATTAAACATGACCAGAGTGCTTTGGTCTCAAGCTTTATTGACAACGCTATTACTATCAACGATCGCCTCGATATTCAAGATGCTGCAGCGATTTTTCGTTCAGAAGATATCCGCTTTGCTCCTGTGATTAACAGCCATGGCGAGCTGGTTGGGCAATTAAATGGCGAAGACATTATGGAGATTATCCAAGATGATGTCGACAGCACAATGAAAAACTTGGCGGGCGTCAGTCAAGACGAAGAGTTGTTTGCCCCTATTTTATCCAGTGCAAAGAGTCGCAGTATTTGGTTAGGCATCAACTTATGTACTGCGCTCCTCGCCGCTGCGGTCATTGGTCAGTTCGAAGCGGTGCTTGCAAAAGTCGTGGCATTGGCGATACTCATGCCAGTGGTCGCTAGTATGGGCGGCATAGCGGGTTCTCAAACGTTAACCATCGTCATTCGTGGTATGGCGATGGGACAGATTGGCGGTTCTAATCGATTATGGTTACTGAACAAAGAGCTATGGGTTGGTTCCATAAATGGACTTATTTGGGCCATTATCATGGCAATTATTGCACAAATGTGGTTTCATGATGTTAAGATTAGTGCAGTGATTGGTCTTGCTATTGCTATCAATATGACAGCTGCCAATGTGTCTGGTATTAGTATTCCGTTGATGCTCAAACGTATGGATATTGATCCTGCGCTGTCAGCCTCGGTTATTTTGACGACAGTGACTGATATCGTAGGCTTTATGTCATTTTTAGGGTTGGCAAGTGTGTTACTGCTCTAGTTGTTGCGCTTGGTAAGCTATTAGCAAAGCTTTTAAACCAAAATTACAACGTGATAAGGCTGTTCGGTTATTTATAATCGCTGTTTGTTTACGAAGCGCTTTAGCAACGTGGCTTAAGAATAAATCGATTACTAAAATAACCTTACTAGCAAAATAACTGCATTATAAAATTTATCATTATAAAATTCATAGAAACGGTGAGTGGGTGTATTATGCAAGCTGTACAAGTCAAAATCATTAGTCCAAAAATTGGGACCCATCCTGACTTTCCGATGCCAACGCGCGCGACAGACGGGTCAGCAGGTATTGATTTACGCGCTTGCATTGATGAACCTTTGACAATTAAAGCTGGTACAACGCATCTAATAGGCACGGGATTAGCGATTTATATTCAAGACCCCAACTATGCTGGTATGATTTTACCGCGCTCAGGTCTTGGTCATAAACATGGTATCGTCCTTGGCAACTTAGTAGGGCTTATCGATGCCGATTATCAAGGCGAGCTGATGGTCAGTATTTGGAATCGTAGCGGTACAGATTTTGTCCTTAATCCCGCGGAACGTATGGCGCAGTATATTGTAGTACCAGTTGCCCGCCCAGAATTTGAAGTGGTGTCAGATTTTAGTGATGAAAGTCTTCGCGGTGCAGGCGGTTTTGGCCATTCAGGTCGCCATTAAAATTAGATAGCTTACATTAGAATAAATACAGCACAGCGGCCATGAACTTTTTAAGTCGGTTCGCCGTATTACTATCATTAGGGCTTAAAGGAGATTGTAGTCATGCCGACTTTTACCGCACAGCTCCCCCTATTTCGTGCTTATGATATTCGCGGGGCGCGTCAATATTTTACGATTGAGTTTATAGCGGCACTGGGTGAAGCTTTTGCTCAACTGTATAAAATACAGGCCCACCATGTAAAAGCTAGCAACGTTAAGAAAAGATATTTAGCTCATCAAACCAAAAAGCATAAACCCCAGACCCATACCGTTGTAATCGGTTATGATGTGCGCTGTGATAGCGATACGATAGCGCACGTACTGAGCAGTAGTTTAACCGCGCATGGACTGACTGTTATCCAGTTAGGATTGATTACCACGCCCATGATGGCATTTTGGGCACAGCAATATGATGGCCATGGCATTATGGTGACCGCCAGTCATTCAGAAAAAAACACTTTGGGAATAAAGTGGTTGGTAGACGGCGAATCTCCTAGCGAGGTAGACATTCAAGCCCTCTATAAAAGTCTAATCAAGCCCAAGCCTACGGATATCTCAAGCTTTCACGATGATACAAGCTTTCATCATCATAATAATAACCAAAATGATGATACTCAACCAGCTACCCTAAAGGCAGAAAAGAGATACCAAGCTGGCGGCAGTCTGATGAGCTTACCTGACAATGTCGTTACATCCACTTATATTAACGCGGTCGCGCAGGTATTCGCTCGTATTGAACAGCGAGGGAGTCATGTTAGCTTCAATATTGATAAGCCTACAACCAAACTTGATTTAAAGATTGTCATTGATTGCTTGCACGGCGCAACCAGTAGAATTGCTCAACCCCTATTTGAGCGCTTCTGTAAAAAAGTTATTGTACTTAACGATGTTCCCGACGGCAGTTTTCCAACTTGTAATCCTGATCCCACTGAGCCTAATCGTTTGGCTGAGCTTCAGCAAACCGTTATTATTAATGATGCAGATATGGGTCTGGCCTTTGATGGCGATGGCGACCGATTAATGATTGTCGATGACCGAGGTAAGGTTGTCACCCCCGATCATTTGCTGTATTTATTGGCGCAAGTTGCAATCACTGAATGTCCTCTACCTAATAGAGGCGCACAGTCACCGCACGTTTTATTTGATGTAAAATGCTCTCATCATTTGCCGCGGTTGCTAGAAAATATAAATGCCACTCCAGTGATGAGTAAAACGGGTAGTAGTTTACTGCGCCGTCAGCTGCATTCTTATAACAGTCAGGCTATATTTGCAGGCGAGCTATCAGGGCATTTTATTTTTAATGATGGTTATTTTATCGCTTATGATGATGCGATGTACGCTGGATTGCGATTATTGCATTGGCTCGCGGCAACTATCATTCAGCCTGACGTCACAGCACTTATCGCTATGGATTCAAATATCGATATTGAACAGTCTAATCAGACAGGCCCTATCAATAATGACGCATGGGGCACGCGTAGAAGAGCTTCGTTACCGTATCGTCTGACCGATGTCACTCAAGATTTACCAAAAATCGTGAGTACAGCGGATAAGTATTTGCCGTTGCCTGACAGTGCGTCCTCCTCTTGCTCCATTGTGGATCATCTGGTTATTTTTTGTCATTATTTACAACATTTGGTTGAAGGCTCTAACGCTCAATCATCAACTCAAACTATAGCCGCATTACCGCCCTGTCAATGCTTTGATTCTATGCAGCAGATGACGGCGGCACAAGCCAAACGGTTATGGCCAAAAGGGACACTATTGTCATCCATTGATGGTGTGCGCTTAGATTTTACTCGGGGATTTGGGGTAATACGCCAATCAAATAACAGTCATAGTATTACCGTACGCTTTGCTGGAAATGATTTAGTCGATATGAAAGAGGTACAAGCGCGCTTTGTAGCATTGTGCAGTCCGTTCGATACAAAGATAGCAGAGCAAATTGCCAATATTTACGCTGAATAGAAGTCACCATTTTAATCATTAACGTTGCTTGCAACAATGTTTTGATAAAATGTTTAAACATAATAGCTTTGCCACTGTTTATATAAAAGTCAGTATAGAGCATGTGACCAATATGCATTTTATCACTGTATTCTAGGAGTTTATGATGTCGCTTAATTTAGATGAGGCCAAAGTCACTGCTGAAGTATTAACCACCGCTCTACCCTATATTCAACGTTTTGTCGGCAAATTAATCGTCGTCAAATATGGCGGCAATGCGATGACTGATCCGGCACTTGAAAGCTCGTTTGCACGTGATATTGTCCTTCTAAAAACGGTCGGTCTGCATCCAGTGGTGGTACATGGCGGCGGCCCGCAAGTGGATAATTTGCTAAAAGAGCTTGGCCGAACATCTGAACGTATCGATGGTATGCGCGTAACCGATAAAGACACCATGGATATCGTCGAGATGGTGCTTGGCGGCGGTGTCAATAAGTCTATCGTCAGCCTTATTAATAAGCATGGCGGTAGTGCGATTGGGCTGACGGGCAAAGACGCCAATCTTATTCAAGCCAAAAAGCTTTTGGTAGATAAAGCTGGCTCGGACGGTACTATGATACCTATAGATTTGGGCTATGTCGGCGATGTGGTCAGTGTGAATAAAGACGTGATTAATATGCTGATTGCATCTAACTTTATCCCAGTGATCGCCCCACTTGGGGTTGATGAAGAAGGTAACACTTACAACATCAATGCTGACTTGGTCGCAGGCAAGGTTGCCGAATTCTTACAAGCCGAAAAGCTGATGTTGTTGACTAATATTAAAGGCGTGTTAGGCCGTGACGGTGAAGTCGTAACTGGACTTACGCCAAAGAAAGTCGACAGCTTAATTGAGGATGGCACGATTTCAGGTGGTATGATTCCCAAGATTCAGTGTGCGCTTGATGCGGTGCGTAGTGGCGTAAAGAGCGCGGTTATCGTCGATGGTCGTGTGCCGCATGCGACGCTGTTAGAGATTTTTACTAACGAAGGCGTCGGTACCTTGATTAGTCGTGATATAGATGCCTATTTTAGTCAGTAACAAAAGAGGTGCGTAAAAAAGCCCAAGCTTGGATTCAAAAAGTGGGCTTTTTTATGCCTATCAATACTATTTAGTAAGCGCAAAATTCTACTGAGCTGTGACTGCTATTACCATAAACTTTTATTCGGTGATTGCCCTTGCGCTCAGTAAAGTACGAGGTTTCATTGTTGTAACGATCGCCATCTAAACGTCCATTTGGTCCTGAGACGTAAGCAACATTGATACGGTCATCGCCAACATTCCGAATGACGAGGTTTTGGTCGCGCATAAGCCATAGATGAAATAATTTACCATCTTTTATATCACCAGTAAAGTTACCGCAGTAGCTGTCTTTTGCAAAGGTAATCTTGTTAGCAGATTCGGCCGCCTGTACACT
>JARIAA010000140.1 GCA_029264635.1 Psychrobacter sp.
AGGACTATTCGGTAAGTTTTTTTCTTCATCATAAGCGCGCTTAAGGCTCTTATTGCTTTTATCGAGTATGGTATTGTCGGTATAGCGCATATCAAAGCCAAAGCTATTGATCTTTGAGTCATAGCTAAGCGCGGGCTTTGCACCTTCTCGTTTTTTACCCCATGTAGGATCACCGTCATACTCAACCAAATGTACGAGGTTCTTGGGCAGATCAACGGGGACACCACCTAAATCACCAATATAGTTTGCAGAAAGTACGTCAGTACAAGATGTCATAAGAGTAGAGGTCATAACCATAATAATGACCTTACTTAATTTTTGAATGAACATTGAATACCTGAATAAATTGAAGAATAAATACGGTCAAAATTTCGGGTAGGCTTCCGCCTAGTGCACCGATTAAAAGTTATCTTTTCTACAAATCACTTTTAATCAACTCCTCGACCCCTGCTCTTTAATGCGCTTTAAATGGGTAACGATCTGCCATTACTATCCATTGTTTTGGATCTTCAGATATTTCTTTAGATACTTTAATTTTGCTTAGGCTATTTTTTTTATTGTCTAATTTTGCTAGTAAAATATCGATATCCATCGTGACTGTTTCTATCGGGCGCTTTACTGACGTCTGCCCTTCTGTTAAACGCTGCCTGCTACAATCACATTCAAACTGCTTAAAAACTTGCTGTAGCTGTTGTAACGTCATTGCATGATTTAGAGAAAGATAAACACATTGATTCGTATAATCAGGTTTTGGCAGCTCAGTTGTTGCCGTAAAATCAGGATTTTGAAACGCCGTTGATAGCTGTATGTCACCTAAAGCCGCAAGCTGTTCACGGGCGCGCGGTAAGTATTTTTCAGCGCGATAATTACTACCCAAAGCCAATATTACTGCCGCCACAGACTTCGTTTGCAGCTGTGCAGGCGCTTACTTTTTTAGGGTTTCAAAATTCAAACCAGCCAGCGCTTTATGCATCGTTGTCCTTTTTTTCAACTGGTTTGTCTTCAACGGCTTTTGCATAACGGGCGATTTGCACGCCAACCGCATCAGCGGGCTTGATAGCAGTTGGCTTGGCAAGACTTAACGTGACTTTTTGACAAGGATAGTTTGCTAATAATCTATCAGCAATTTGTTCGGCTAAATGCTCAAGCAGTTTGGCTTTGATATCTTTACACCATTTATCGACATCATCGCAAACGGCTTTATAGCTTAAGGCGTCTTCGACGTTATCTGATGCAGCTGCCTGCCTGATATTCGTTTCAAGCGCGATGCTAATCAGTAGCGGCTGCGTAATCGCGCGCTCCCAGTCATAAACACCAATGACCGCCTCTACTTTTAAACCTTTGACAAATACCACATCAGATTCGGTATCAAACATAATTTTAGCCTTATTTATGAGTTATTAATCCAGACTTTTAATGCTATTTTTGCCTTCAAAATTTTATTTACTCTGCTGTAACGCCTCTTCATTCAAACGCTCGGCTCTTAATACTTTACTCGGTCTGTGACGCCATAAGTCAATACTGAATAATAGCAGACCTAGCCAAATCAAACCAAAGACAGCCAAACGGTTTAAATCAAAGGGTTCTTTATAATAGAATACGGCTAAAAAGAAGATAAAGGTAGGCGTCAAATAATTCATGAAACTTAGCAGACTATAAGCGACCAACTTGGTAGATTTGTTAAACAATAATAACGGTATCAGCGTGATTGGACCTGCTAGCATCAATAACCAGATATTTGAGGTAAACCAAAAACTTAACTGACTGCTGACCACATCGGCCTGCCAAAACCACCATAAGCAAATCGGCACGAGCATCGCAGTTTCAACAAACATGGCATCAACAGCGGTCAATGGCGTTTGGCGTTGGATGGTGCCATAGGTGCTAAAGCTAAAGGCCAATATCAACGATATC
This sequence comes from Psychrobacter sp., assembly GCA_029264635.1. Classification (GTDB taxonomy): domain Bacteria; phylum Pseudomonadota; class Gammaproteobacteria; order Pseudomonadales; family Moraxellaceae; genus Psychrobacter. Next base: position 1,915 of record JARIAA010000140.1, read on the forward strand.
CACGGTAAACTCCCCAGCATGACCACTTGAATGACCACGGATAATAGAGCAAAACCGATAGCGACCCATTGTAAAGATCGCAGGCGCTCTTTAAACAAAATCATCGACAGGGCAACCCCAACCAGTGGGCCAATAAAGTATCCAAGACTGGCTTCTAATATTTGATCGTGGTTGACCGCCCACACATAGGTGAGCCAGTTAGTCGCAATAATCAGCCCTGAGATAAAGGAATACGCTATCCATCTTGGATTTTTTTTCAGCGTCGCAATCCATTGCCAGCGTTTAGTGGCAATTAATACGACTAGCAAACAGATAAAGGTCCAAATGATGCGATGACCAATGATTTCAGTCGCGTTGTACGCAGCCAATTGTTTAAAATATAATGGGAACGCGCCCCAAATAAAGAAAGCTATAAGCGCGGTGACAATACCACGTCTGGTAGTTTGAATAGGAGCGACTGATTTTTTGACGACATTTTGGGTAGTCATAAGGTAAGACAACTTATTAGAGCAAAGCGCGACCTTACCTATTTCTGTAAATGATAAAGGTATAGCAGTAAGAACGCAGGGTTACTACATTTAAAAGTAAAGGTAAAAAGCAATATGCCAATGTCTATATAGACACTAACACATTGCTCACGATGACAATTATTGACACATAATTTATAAAAAGGGCAATAACGCGAAGTCAAATTTCTTGTTTATTCTGACTATCATTTACGAATCATTATTCGTAACTTGAATAGACATACCGATTTGATTGGCGAGCTCTGCAAATCCTGGGAAACTAGTATTGACGGTTTCAACCCCTTCAATGGCAATCTGCTTGGATGCACGCAAACTAGCAACGGCAAAGCTCATGGCAATACGATGATCATGGTGTGATGTGATATGCCCGCCACCAAAGACAGGCTGGCTATTGGTTACTTCGCCATTTCGACTTTGAATACCTTGCCCTTTGATAATCAGACCGTCCTCAGTAACCGTACAATCAACACCAAGGGTTTGTAGCCCTTCTGCCATCACGGCAATGCGATCGGACTCTTTCACGCGTAACTCTTTTGCACCCGTCAGCAC
>JARIAA010000153.1 GCA_029264635.1 Psychrobacter sp.
TATTGGGTCGGATTTTGGCAGTGATATCAGAGGGATCTTGACCACCATAAACTGTACCGCCACCAAATAGCATGCGTTTATCCGCTGATAGACGATAATAATCTAAGATATAGCGCACGTCTTCGACACAAACATCGGTTGGAAGCAGCTGGTCAGCAAGATCACCCAAAGGTTCGGTGGCGATAATTTGAGTCGATACGGGCATCACGCGATCCGTGAGTTTTGGAATAACTTTATTTAAATATGCATTGCCACAAAGAATGGCCTGCTTACAAGTAACCGTCCCAAACTCAGTGATAACTTTAATGGCATCATCAGCATATTCGATATCGACGACTAGCGTATTCTCATAAATCGTGCCGCCGCCTTGCTCAATAGCCGCCGCTTCACCCAGTGCAAGATTTAACGGATGAAGATGACCACCTGAGTGATCGATGACGCCGCCTACATAAGCATCGGTTTTGATATGTTGCTGGATACCATGCTTATCTAGCATTTCACGATCGTGCATACCGTGGCTTTCCCATAAAGCATGAGTCTCTTGCAAGCTTTTTAATTGACCATTATTTAAAGCGGCAAAGATATTTTTCTCTTTTAAGTCGCAGTCGATATTATAATCTGCAATAAAGCGTCGGATGATTTTGCCGCCGCGAGTCACTAGGCGACCGACGAAGTCTGCATTCTCCGCGCCATAAGACTTTTTGATTTTTTGTAGGCTGGCGTTAAGGCCGTTCACGATCTGACCACCATTACGACCTGATGCGCCCCAACCAATTTGCGCGCCTTCCAGAACCACGACTTCGTGATCCGTTTCAATCAGATGTAGCGCCGCTGATAGGCCGCTATAACCACCACCAACCACGCAAATCTCAGCGTGAATATCACTTTTTAAAGTAGGTCTGTCAGGCTTGGGATTGCGACTGGCGGCATAGTAGCTATCAGGGTATTGCCCTTTGTCTGAATAATGCGGAATGTTACGCGTATTGTTAGACGGCTGGTCATTAGGCTGAGGGCTTTGATTCATTGACGGTGTCGCATTACTATTTGACATATTAAACATCCTGTAAATAAGTAAGGTATTCAAGGTTAGTGACTTGCTGAGCAAAACGCTTGGCTTCTTGCTTTTTGACGGCAATCAATAGCTCAATCATCTCGCAAGGAAACAACGAACCAATGACTTCACTATTTTCAAACTTACGAATAGCGGATAGCCAATCCAAAGGCAAGGTTTTAAGCTCTGTTTCATCGTAGGTAATGTTATTAATAGGTTCTGGCGCTTCCAATTTGTTTTCGATTCCATAAAGCATGCCTGCTAGTACTGCGCTACAGACCAAATAGGGGTTGGCATCTGCACCCGACACACGGTGCTCAATGCGCCGCGCATTATTGTCGCCACCAGGAATACGGACAGCCGCGGTACGGTTCTCATAACCCCATGAAACGTTGTTTGGTGCCAGTGTCCCAGGAGTAAATCGGCGATAAGAATTCACATGAGGGGCAAATAACAAGGTGCAATCAGACATGGTCGCAAGGAGACCTGCGACTGCATGACGCAGCATATCTGAGCCGTTTTCTGTGCCATCATCAAAGACGTTATTACCGTCTTTATCGAGTAAGCTACAGTGGACGTGAAAGCCATTACCTGACTGAAGGCCAAAGGGTTTTGCCATAAAAGTGGCGGTCAGCTTACGCCGCGCCGCAACCGATTTGACAACTTGTTTAAATAAAATGGCGTCATCTGCCGCTTTTAATGGATCGTCTACATGTAACAAATTAATCTCAAACTGCCCACAACCATTCTCAGCTAGAGCGGCATCGACAGGAATATCAAGCTTTTCACATTGCGCATAAACTTCATCTAAAAATTCATCAAATTGCAGTAAATCGTTGATACTTAATATCGAGGTTTTATTCAACCGCAAACCGCTTTTTGGGCGGATAGGCGGTCTTGGGGTTTCACCTTCCGTATAATCTACTAGATAAAACTCAAGCTCTGTCGCCATGATTGGTGTCAGACCAAGCGCTTTAAACTTTTTACTGACGTAATCTAAGACATGTCTTGCGTCACCATAATAAGGCTGATCGTCTTCGGTATACAGCCAAATGGGTAGTAAGGATGAAGGTGCACTGGTATTGAGAAGAGGATAAGCGGCGCGTCCAGTTGGTTTGGCAATGGCATCGATATCACCATTAGACTGCGAGGACTCAATGACATCAGCGCCCCAAATATCCACGCCCAGAATAGATAGAGGCAGCCGTATGCCTCCACTTTGTGCTTTATCCATCTGATCAAAGGGTATACGCTTACCACGCAGTAAACCATTAATATCACCTGCTGCCACATAGACATATTCAGTGTTGTTTGCAGATTCGACCATTCCATTGGTTGTCGTCATGTCTCTTATTCCTGTTTGTTTTGAGAATTTGTTAGCGCTTTTTCGCTAAGATCTTAATCATTGTCATTTATAATTGATACGCTATGTTTGCATTCATACTAAATAAAACAGTCATTACTACAAGTTTGATAATCAAAACACCTCGGTTCATCATCTCGTTGTCTAAAAAGTTACTTGGGTGAATTTATGTATAATATCAATGACTTAAATGATGTATTCGTTGGAATGTAATAGTAGCCATTCGATTATAATAAGATGTTATATCCTGCTGATGTCTTTCAATATATGACTGAAATATATAGTTGTCAATTCTTATTTTA
>JARIAA010000166.1 GCA_029264635.1 Psychrobacter sp.
ACTTCATCATGCTTCACTTGCCACTGAGCTTTTAGGCGCTTCATCTCCTCTGGGCTGACCGACTCAATGTCTTCGATAAATGACTGCCAGTTACCGCCTAAGATAATATCGGTACCGCGGCCTGCCATGTTTGTCGCAATCGTCACCGCTTTTGGACTACCTGCCTGCGCGATGATTTCGGCTTCGCGCGCGTGCTGCTTTGCGTTTAGGACGTTATGCTTAACACCTTCTTGGTCCAGTAAATACGACAACTCTTCACTCGCCTCAATCGTTGCTGTACCGACCAGTACAGGCGCGCCTTTGGCTTGAATCTCTTTAATTTCGCGGATAATGCCTTGATATTTACCTAGCTTCGTTAAGAAAATCTGGTCGTCCATATCGATACGCGCAATCGGCATGTGAGTGGGAATCACAATCACATCTAAATCATACGTCGATTTAAATTCTGCCGCTTCGGTATCCGCCGTACCCGTCATGCCCGACAACTTGTCATACAAACGGAAAAAGTTCTGAAAGGTTGTAGTCGCAAGGGTTTGGTTTTCTGCTTGAATCTCAACGTTTTCTTTGGCTTCTACCGCTTGATGCAGACCCTCTGACCAGCGGCGACCTGGCATCGTACGACCCGTGTTTTCGTCAACGATAATGACTTCGCCGTCATCAACGATATAGTGAACGTTTTTGACAAAGATATGATGGGCGCGAATAGCCGCTTGTACGTGAGCGAGCAGTGGCAAACGGCTTGGGCTATATAAGCTCTCATTTTCACCCAACTCGCCAACTTCAATCAAAAAGCTTTCGATTTTCTCATAGCCTTTTTCACTAATTTCGATTTGACGGTTTTTTTCATCAATCCAGAAATCCTCCTCTTCATTATTCTTATTGGCTTCTTCGTCTTTTGAGCGTATGAGCACGGGAATAATGGTATTAATGAGGGCGTACATGCGCGACGAATCTTCTGCTTGACCCGATATGATGAGCGGCGTACGCGCTTCATCGATCAAAATGGAGTCAATCTCATCGATAATACAGTAGTTTAGCGGGCGCTGCTTTTTTTCAGCCAAGCTAAAGACCATGTTATCGCGCAGATAATCAAAGCCGTATTCGTTATTGGTACCGTAAGTGATGTCGGCTTGATACGCATCGACTTTTTCTTGCGGGGGCTGCTGCGAGTAAATCACGCCAACCGTTAATCCCAAAAAATTAAACAGCGGACGGTTTAAATCTGCATCACGAGCCGCCAAATAATCGTTGACCGTGACCACGTGGACGCCCTTGCTACTAATCGCGTTAAGATAAATCGCCAACGTCGCCATCAAGGTTTTACCCTCACCAGTTTTCATCTCAGCGATTTTGCCTTCGTGCAAGGTGATACCACCGATTAGCTGCACATCATAGTGGCGCATACCAGTGATACGTAAGGACGCTTCACGGCAGACCGCAAAGGCTTCTGGCAACAGCGCATCTAAGCTCTCACCTTTTTGAAAACGCGCTTTAAACTCTTCGGTTTTTTGTTGTAGCTGCGCATCAGACAGGGCTTGTACGCCAGCCTCTTGGGCGTTGATTTTGGTGACCACTTTACGCATACGCTTCAGTTCACGGTCATTTTTGGTGCCAACTACACTGCCTACAATCTTTGATAACATAATTTTTTTAACCTATGGAAATATTCGATAATTAGGTCAGATACTCATACCAGATAGTCATAATAGTAAGGACAACGAAGCAAAGCCTGCGCTCTGTCATCCGACATTATTATCTGCTTAATTATCACCCAATAAAGTGTGTCGTCATTATATATGGTTATGCTGCTAATGGATACAAGGGTAATTGGTAGATATTTGCCAACGCCGACACGTAGCAGATCGTGTTAAAATAGTGCTTATTTTTCTATTACTTAGCGTTTTTATCAGCTAATACCAGCCTGTTTATTTTCCTAGCAATGTTCAAGCCAATATGAATGCAAGCCCAGTAATATAAGAGACCATGCATGACTGTTAAGCCATCCAATCTAGAACACACCTCCACCGATATCTTGACCATAGGCGATACCGTTTTTGATTTAGCGCATCATACCCCAATGATGGTGCAATACTTGACCATGAAAGCACGCTATCCAAACGCGTTGTTGCTTTATCGGATGGGCGACTTTTATGAGCTGTTTTTTGAAGATGCCAAGCGCGCCGCAAAGATATTAGACATTACTTTGACCCGCCGCGGAACTGATAAAGTAGGTAATACGATCGCGATGGCGGGCGTTCCCTTCCATGCTGCTGATAGTTATATGGCACGGCTGATTGCCGCTGGGCAAACGGTAGTGGTCTGTGAACAAATCGATGAAACCGCCAACAATATACCTGTCATGGCGGACAAACAAAAAAAGGACAGCAGTAAAGGCGGCATCATGCGCCGTGAAGTGGTCAAGACCCTTACCGCAGGGACGATTACTGATGATGCTTTAATCGCGCCCAATCATACTCCAACTGTCGTCGCTATCGATATTATGGCTCCAACAGCAAAAGCGAAAGGCAATAGTAAACAGCCCATTCAAGCGGCTGTCAGTCAACTAGACTTGGCAGCAGGCACCCTTACCACGCAAACGCTCAGCGCAGACAGCACTATAAACACCGACCATACTGACAGTGCTATTGAAAACCTGCAAGCACAGATGCTGACCGTCTTAGCGCGTTTTGCCCCTAGCGAATGTATCATCAGCGAGGCGCTTAGCTATAATCTGGGTGAGGATTGGATGCTGTGGCTACGCCGCCATCTCGACTGCCCTATTATAGAAGTCGCTGCCAACGACTTTCATCGTGAGCATGCCGCAGCAACCCTTTGTCAGCAGTTTGAGGTGCAGCGCCTCGATGGCCTAGGCATTGCAAATGCCCTGCTTGCGCAGTCTAGTTGCGCAGCATTGATCCATTACGCGCGGCAAACGCAGCAGCGCCATGTACCCCAGGTCAATCAGCTCATCGTTGAATACAGTGATGACTATCTGATTATCGATGCCAATAGCCAGCGAAACCTTGAGCTATTTGCGCCAGCTAGCCTTAATGGAACGTCCCTGATATCGGTGCTCAACCACTGTAAAACCCCTATGGGACGGCGCTTATTAATGCAGCAAATGAAGCGTCCGTTACGTCAGCATGCGCGTATCAATCAGCGCTTGGATGCGATAGCGACATTGCTTGCAGCGGACGAGCACAACAACGCCTCATTGATAACGCGTTTACGCGAGACGTTAAATGCCATCGGTGATATCGAGCGCATCAGCAGCCGTATTGGTCTGATGAGCGCCAAACCGCGCGACTTGCGTAAGCTTGCCGATAGCATTGCAAGTAGTCATCAATTGACGGCTCTCTTAAATGAATCGAGCATCACTCATGAGCATACAGGACTGTTACCGATGCTCATGCAGCAATTACCTGCCCAGCTCCCTGCTGTACAAGCCGTTGCCGATCTTATCGAGCGCGCTATTATTATAGAACCGCCTGCCCACATCCGTGATGGCGGTATGCTCGCAGCGGGCTATGATGACGATCTTGACCGCTTGACCCACCTGCATGACAACATCCAAGCGACCCTTGATGAGATGGCGGAGCGTACGCGGCAAGCACACCAGCTACCAAGTTTAAAAGTTGGCTTTAATAAGGTCAGTGGCTTTTATTTTGAACTGCCAAAAACGCAGGCGAGCAATGCCCCTACCCACTTTATCCGTCGGCAAACCCTCAAAAATGCTGAGCGCTTTATCACTGACGAATTAAAAGAGGTCGAGAACGAATATCTAAGCGCGCAAACATTGGCGCTCGCCCGTGAAAAGCAGCTGTATCAAGAACTGCTCTCTACGCTTGGGACGCATTTGGCTGAACTGCAACAGCTCAGTGCCGCTATCGCCCAGATAGATGTCCTTAGCAATTGGGCGCAGTTGGCAGTGACGCATCATTGGCAACGCCCAGTCATGAGTAGCAACTTAGCCGACGATAATATCAAAAGCACTATAACAGACGATAATGCCCAGCAAAACCAACTTAACTTTCAGAGTCAGTGGCAGGACGTATCGCCGAACCAAACCAGTATCGATATCTATCAAGGTCGGCACGTCGTGGTGGAAGCAGCTTTACATCCGTCCAGTGCCAACAATAGAAACGGGCATTCTGAGCACGCAAGCCACTTCGTTGCCAATGACTGCGCGCTCGGTAGCACCGATCATCCTGAACGGTTATTAATCATTACGGGCCCCAATATGGGCGGCAAATCAACTTATATGCGCCAGACCGCCTTGATTGTTTTACTGGCTCATTGTGGCAGCTTCGTCCCAGCGGCGCAGGCTCATATCGGCGATATCGATCGCATCTTTACCCGTATTGGCTCAGCTGACGATCTAGCAGGTGGCAAATCGACCTTTATGGTAGAGATGATTGAGACGGCCAATATCCTGAACTTAGCGACTCACAAATCATTGGTGCTGATGGATGAAGTGGGGCGCGGTACGGCCACCACAGACGGACTTGCCATCGCGCACGCTTGCGTCAATCGGCTGCTGGAGATTGGCTGCTTGACCTTATTTGCTACCCACTATTTTGAGCTGACTCAACTGGCCGATCAGAGTGGCGGTATTCGCAATGTCCATGTCGCCGCCAGCGATGTCGATGGGCAACTGCTACTTCTCCATCAAATACGTGATGGCGCCGCCAGCTCCAGCTTTGGTCTGTATGTCGCCAAAATGGCAGGGATTCCGACTCAAGTCCTTGACGATGCCAAACGCTACCTTATTGATAATCTCAGTGCTGAGCAGACAAAAAGTCTTGATAACAAAAATGAATTAGCTAAGTCAGCAAATGATAATGGGCAGAAGGCCCATCCTCATTCTATCAGTGAAATAGGCGTGACAGCTAACCATCAAACACCGTACGCGGTCGATAATAATCAACAAAAACAAATGCTTAGCTTACATAATAGACTTACAAAAACCGATCCTGATAGTCTGACGCCCAAGCAAGCGCACGACCTACTTTATCAGCTCAAACAACTCATTAGTCGCTAAAGGGATTTGTTAAATAGGTATAAAAGCGCTAAAATACGCCTTATTTCTCATTTATTCTCTTTAGCCATAAACAGGTAGACATCAATATGACCTTTGTCGTTGCAGATAATTGTATTCTTTGTAAACATACTGACTGTGTGGAAGTATGC
>JARIAA010000234.1 GCA_029264635.1 Psychrobacter sp.
CGCATGCGTACCCAAGCACAGGCAAAAGGCTACAATCATATCTACGGTTTACGCTTTGAGGTAAGTAACATCAACCAGCTTGGCAGCATGGTCGAAGCTATCGCTTATGGTACAGCAGTCGTCAGCACTGAACGTCTTAAATAGCGGTTGGTCAATGATGGGATGTCGATAACGCTTACTATTTATACTTTAGTTATGTTCTTGACTGCTGGTATTTTAGTTCGGGTATTTAGCTCAAAATAAAAGCTCAAGCGGTTAATGGCAATATAGCATCAAATCCTGCTTGAAAAATAGCGATTCGATAAAAAACCTCTAATAGACATAATCGCTGTCTATTAGAGGTTTATGTCAATCTTAGCGCCCGCCACTGTTTAATCGCGCTAACTTATCTTGTTTATCCTCTGCACTGTCCTCTTTAGCCTTGGCAATATCAAATAAGAAGCTACGGTTTTTGAGTACCGCTACAAACACCACGCCACCTACCGTATTACCTATTAATACCACTACTAAAAACAGCAAGTAACTGGGCAGATCGACGTAACTCCCATACATCAAGGCGGCGAATACTTCAATATTGCCGACAATACTATGGTGTAAACCTAAAAATCCAATACTGCCTGTGATAAGGGTAACTAATACGATACGGCTAATCGTATCGCGTGCTGATGTTACAAGCCATGCAGCAACGCCCATCATCCAACCTGCCAGTACAGCGCTACCAAATATAACCCACCAATCAAACCCCAAAACGTGCTCAGCATAAGCATCAATGTCAGCGACTGTAAACAGTTTCATGTTTAGCCCAAGCCCAATCATTAGCGCGGCAAACAGGCAGCCACCAACAATATTACCTGCAATCACAATGCCCCAAAGGCGCAGCAGTTTGTGTAAGGGTTCTACCTTATTGAGTACCGGTAAGCTTAATAAAGAGGTTTGTTCAGTAAACAATAGCGACTGACCAATAACGACGATAATAAAGCCTAGTGGATAGAGTAATGACGATAGAACCATCGCGTATTGACTGAGTAATACTTCATTTAGCAGCGCAAAAGCAGATAAGATAACGAAAAAGCTAATACCAATCTCAAGCCCAGCGGTAAAGGCGCTGGTAAATAGGGAGCCCAAAGAGCGATTGAATGTTTCTCTGGCATCGATGAACTGCTCAACTAAAATACTGGCATAACTTTTAGCCTTGCTTAAATTGTCATCATTCGCGATCTTTTTGATCGTCTCTTTATCTTCATCACTAAAATCTTCAGGAAAATCCTCATCTTTGAGGTTTTCAGTCGCGTTGTCTTCGCTTTGCTCCTCGTCATCATCTTCATGCACATTGTCGACTACACCAGGAGTTACGACTAAGTACTCGTCTTTAGGAATCGTCTTAGATGGGTCTGTGTTACTGGTTTTTTGATTATTACTGCTTTGATGGTTAGTGTTTTGATCATCAGTATCTTGGGACACGGTAAGCTCACTATTTATGGGGTAATGACTTTAAGGGTGATTTGATCTTTCGATAGAATCTATATTCCATCATGTGACTATCGTCTATTATATTTAGAGTTAAGCCTATTGTTGTTGTTGATTGTTTAATAGCGCTTATTCAAACTTTATAAATTGCCTTAGCATCTAACAAAATCCTGCTATCTGCGTTAAAATCAACGTATCAATTATTTCGTCTGGTTTTGTACCATTCTTTTGACCCCATTCATTATTAATAAAGACCATTCTATTATGAGCAATACTAATACTAATACTAAGACTAAGACTAAGACCAACCTGACCCAATCGATTCAAGCCGCCCTAAGCCAACTAGAAAACGCCTACAATCCAAGTGAGGTCGAAGCTGGTATGTATCAGGGCTGGGAGGATAGTGGTTATTTTAAGCCAAGCTTCGATAAAGACGAGTCGTTCTCTATTGCATTGCCGCCGCCGAATGTTACAGGATCCTTGCACATGGGGCATGGCTTTAATAACGCTATTATGGATGCGCTGACTCGCTATCATCGCATGGATGGCGATAATACCTTGTGGCAGCCGGGCACTGATCACGCGGGTATCGCGACCCAAATGGTCGTTGAACGTCGTCTGGAGGCGCAAGGGATCAAACGCCGTGATATGAGCCGTGAAGACTTCATCGATAAAGTGTGGGAGTGGAAAGAGGAGTCGGGCGACAATATTACCCGTCAGATTCGCAGGCTTGGCAGCTCGGTCGATTGGTCGCGTGAGCGCTTTACCATGGATGATGGCTTGTCTAATGCCGTTAAAGAAGTGTTCGTGCGTTTGTTCGATGAAGGTCTTATTTATCGTGGTAAGCGCCTTGTTAACTGGGATCCAAAATTCCAAACAGCGTTATCGGATTTGGAAGTTGAAAACCATGATGAAAAAGGTAGCTTGTGGCATTTTCGCTACTATTTTACCGACAAAGACGTCACTACCCAAGACGGTAAAAACTATCTGGTCGTCGCCACCACACGTCCTGAAACTTTGCTGGGTGATACTGCAGTCGCTGTCAATCCAAAAGATGAACGTTATGAGCATTTGGTTGGCAAAACCATTACCTTACCAATTACGGGCCGCGTGGTTCCTATCGTTGCCGATGATTATGTCGAAAAGGACTTCGGTACGGGCGTGGTTAAGATCACCCCTGCGCACGACTTTAACGACTATGAGATTGGTCGTCGTCATAGCTTGCCACTGATTAATATCTTGGATGAGCGCGCCAATATCTTAGCCGAGATGGAGGTCTATACTGATCTGCAAGTCCGTGAGCCTGCACTTGAGACGACGCCATCTGAGTATGCAGGCCTTGAGCGTTTTGCTGCTCGTAAACACCTTGTGCAACAAGCGACGGATCAAGGCTGGCTAGAAGACATCGAGGACTATGAGCTTAAAGCCCCACGCGCTGAACGTGGTGGCGCGATTATTGAGCCGTTTTTGACCGATCAGTGGTATGTCGCTATGAATAAGCTGTCGCAGCCCGCGATTGATGCAGTCGAAGACGGCCATATTGAATTTGTCCCCGCTCAGTACAAAAACATGTATATGGCATGGATGACTAACTTGCAAGACTGGTGCATCAGCCGTCAGCTGTGGTGGGGGCATCGTATCCCTGCATGGTATGACGACGCAACTGGTGAGATTTATGTCGCGCGCGATGAAGCGGAAGTGCGTAGTAAGTATAACTTAAGCGACGATATAAAACTGCGCCAAGATGACGACGTACTTGATACGTGGTTTAGCTCAGGCTTGTGGACGTTTAGTACGCTGGATTGGGCAGATCCCAATGCGGATCCGCGCGTGCTTGAGACCTTTCACCCAACCAGCGTGTTGGTCACGGGTTTTGATATTATTTTCTTTTGGGTCGCCCGCATGATTATGCTGACCCTGCATTTTGTGAAAAACGAAGACGGCAGCCCGCAAGTACCGTTCAAAACCGTTTATGTGCATGGTTTGGTACGTGATGGCAATGGTCAAAAGATGTCCAAGTCGAAAGGTAATGTCTTAGATCCTATCGATTTGATCGATGGCATTGATTTGGAGGCGCTGGTCGAAAAACGCACCAGCAACATGATGAATCCAAAAGATGCGGCTAAAATCGAGAAGCAAACGCGTAAAGAATTTCCCGAAGGCATACCAGCCTACGGTACGGATGCACTGCGCTTTACTTTTACCTCGCTTGCTAGTACGGGTCGCGATATCAACTTTGATCTTAAGCGTGTCGAGGGCTATCGCAACTTCTGTAATAAGATTTGGAACGCTAGCCGCTTTGTCCTCATGAACTGTGTGGATAGCGAAGGCAATGCCAAGCCCATCGACGAAAGCGCCAATCCTGACGTGTGGGAGTTGCCCGAAAAATGGATTATGAGTCGTCTGAACTCCAGTATTAAAGACATTCATCAGCATTTTGCCCAGTATCGTCTCGATATGGTGAGCCAAGATATCTATGAGTTTATCTGGAATGAATACTGCGATTGGTACGTTGAGCTTGCCAAAGCCAGCCTCAATGATGACACGGTGACGGATGAGCGCAAAGCACAAATCCTCTATGTACTGCTGCACGTCCTTGAGACTTCGATGCGCTTTACTCACCCGATTATGCCGTATCTGACTGAACAAATTTGGCAAACTATCGCGCCATTACTAGGTCGTAAAAACACGGATAGCATCATGGTCGCTGACTATCCACAAACCGATAATGCCCAAATCAGTGAGCAAGTCGAAGCGGATATGGCGTGGCTGCAAGAGCTTATCGCTAGCGTCCGTAATATCAGAGGCGAGATGAAACTCGGTAACGCGGTACGTCTGCCAGTACTCCTACAAAACATCTCAGATGAGGAAGACGCGCGCCTATCACGTATCAAAAACCAGTTTAAGGCGCTTGCCAAAGTTGAGAGCTTAGAGATACTACAAGACGGCGATGAAGTACCATTGTCATCATCAAGCATGGTTGGGCAACTGCGCGTCCTCGTACCGATGAAAGGACTGATTGATCCAACCGCTGAGCTAAATCGTCTCGGCAAATCCTACGAGAAGCTACAAAAGCAAGCCGAAGGTATCTCACGTAAGCTAGGTAATGAAGGCTTTACCAGTAAAGCGCCTGCGGAAGTAGTTGAAGTTGAGAAGGCTAAACTGGCTGAGTTGGAAGGGCAGCTTAAGACTATGACAGGGCAGATGGAAGCGTTAGAAAACTTATAACATTTAGGCTAACATCATGGGTAGAATAGAACATAAGTATTATGCATTTGAGTGGGATGATGCAAAAAACTTAAGTAATCAAAAAAAGCATGGCTTGTCGTTTGAAACTGCTGTGAATGCTTTTTTTGATGAGCATTGTTTGACAGCAATGGATGTTGTCCAAGATGGTGAACAACGCTGGAAGACACTAGGACAAGTTGATGGTGCGATGGTATTGTTTATTGGACATGTCATTTTTGATGAGAATGAAGAGCGGGAGGTTATTCGCTTAATAACCGCCCGTCAAGCTACAAAAGATGAGCAGAGAGGATATTATGCCAATTACTAGAAAATACTATGCCAAAGGTGAAGAACCTATCTTGACACCGCAGCAAAAAGCAGAGCTTGAAGCCTTAAAAGACCGTCCCATTGACTTGTCTGATGCTCCTGAAGA
>JARIAA010000281.1 GCA_029264635.1 Psychrobacter sp.
CTTAGTTGTTGCGCTTACTTTGCTGGCATTACTATCTGCATTTGCAACATGGAGCTATTTTAATAATGAGCTTGATGAACAGCGTGATGCCAACGCGCTTGTTGAGCAAGAAAATGCACGTTTAGACTCGGTCTTGACTGAAATTGATAGTTTAGAGCAGCGCCGTGAAGATATTATCTCTCGTATGCAAGTGATTCAAGACTTGCAAGGTCGTCGTCCAGTTCCAGTCCACTTATGGGATGATATCGCGAAAGCCATACCGCCTGCACTGTATCTCAATAACTTAAAACGCGAAGGTGACCTATTGACTCTAACGGGCCTTGCAGACAATCCAAACGTAGTCTCAAGCTTGATTCGAAATTTAGATACAAGCACATGGATGGGTAATTCTGCTGTACGCAATATTCAGCAAAATATCACCGCCTACCAGCCAGCTCCTGCACTTAATGAGACCGTTACTACTGGTGAGCAGCCCCGTCCTATCTATCCTGAGGACAGCTATGTACAGTTTGTGATCACAACACAAGTCCAGACAGAAACCACCAATCCTGATGACAGCGCTGAGTCTGGAGGCGAGTTGTGAAACTTATCCGTAAAAAAACACTAGTAAAGACCAAAAAAACAGCCGTACGTAAAAAACAGTTTAACTTCAATGATTTTCGCCGCAGCTTTGAGTCTTTAGATACTGAAAACTACGGCAGTTGGCCCTTGCCGGTTAAGATAACGGTCCTTGCCTTTATCATCGCATTTATTGCTGCTTTATCTTGGGCAATGCCAATCAGTAGTAAGATTGATGAGATTACAGCTGCTGAGAGTGAACAGCAAACGTTACTAGATAGCTACCGTGAAAAAGAGTCGCGGGCACGTCATTTAGAAGCTTATAAAGCCCAAGTCAACCAGATGGAAACTGAATTTAATACCTTGCTTGACCAGCTCCCTAAAGATACCCGTGTATCAGAGTTAGTAGAGGGTATCAACATGACGGGCGTCGGTAGCAATATACGTTTTCAAGATATCTCTGTAGAGCCTGAAATTGAAAATGAGTTCTTCATTGAGCAGCCGATTCGTATTGCTGCTTTAGGCGAATACCATCAGTTTGGTAGCTTTATCAGTGGTCTTGCAGCCTTACCGCGAATCATTACTATGCATGATTTTGAGATTAGTAATCCGCAACCAACGTTGGATGCCATTCCCGAGCTAAACCTCGTCTTACAAACCAAAACTTACCGCTCAAAAGAAGTAACAACTGATGCGGTGGCGACCGAAGGTGAGGTAGCGCCGCCAGCTACCGACGCTACTGCGGAGGCTAATTGATATGAATATTAGACAGCTGCCAGCGCTTCTTGTATTGGGTGTTACCTCATTATGGCTGACGGGTTGTACCGATCGTATCGGTATGGCGGGGCAGGCCATGAATGAGAT
This sequence comes from Psychrobacter sp., assembly GCA_029264635.1. Taxonomy (GTDB): domain Bacteria; phylum Pseudomonadota; class Gammaproteobacteria; order Pseudomonadales; family Moraxellaceae; genus Psychrobacter. The sequence continues at coordinate 1,423 of JARIAA010000281.1, forward strand.
CCGTAACTCGCCATCACAACCAATAGAGCCACCACCCAAAGCTGAGATAGTAGAGGACTTTGTATATAGTGCCACTTTACTACGCAGCCCGTTTTTACCACCAAGCCTTGTCAATGTTCAAAGTGCCACCGCCTCTACGGATGGTGTACGCCCTGATATTACGCGTACAAAAGAACCTCTTGAGCAGTATGAGATTGCGCAGCTGACTTTTCGCGGAATGGTGATATCTCCTGAGGGTCAGCAGTACGCCTTAGTACAGCGTCCAGACGGTTCGGTTGCTAGCGTTAAAGTAGGTGATTATCTTGGATTGAACGACGGCCGTATTGTTGAGATCACGCCGACCCAGATTAATTTAATTGAAATTGTGCCAGATAGCCGCGCAGGATTTATTGAAAGACCTCAGTCGCTGGTCTCTCCTATAAATTAAGTTGGCAGATTTTTTGAGGAATAAATAATGACAGTACGCAATAACAAGGTAATGACAATGAATAACCGCGTATCTTCTGCCTTCGCCGTCTCTGCATTGGCAACTTGCATCGTAGCAATTAGTACCAGTGCTTATGCTGAACAGCGCATTAATACGGTCTCTGTCGTACAGACTGCGCCTGCGGTCACACAAATGCGCTTAGGATTTGCAGGGACGCCAGTGTTACCTGCCGCTTACCAGTTAGAGGATCCTAACCGTTTGGTTCTAGATTTTGAGCAAGTGCAAAATGGCCTTGCGAACCGATTTAGCAATTATAACATTGGTATGGTCAATGATGTCACCACTTTAAATAGCGATAGCACAACGCGTCTCATTGTGGGTTTAAAACAAAATGGTAGCTATACAACGGCTATTGATGGTAATGATCTATTACTCACCATGACAGAGCCCAATCGTTCAGTTATCAAGAATAGTTCGACGATAATCTCAGCACCTGTAGTGGTTTCAAAACCAAGTGTAAGAGTGGCTGATGACAATGCACTTACCACAACAGCGATTATTACCCCTATTGTCGAAACCAGTAGCGCAGGGATTAGGCCGATTAATACAGGCTCGGAGGTGATTAAAGTACAAGCGCCGACTGATACTATGGTTGTGCGTGTTAACCCTTTACTCGATCCTAGGCTCGCTGCTACGCAAGTGAGTAAACAGTATAGCTATGATGGTTTGAGCGCGCTAAATTTTGCGGCAGGCAGTAATGGCAGTGGTAATGTGAGTATTGCACTTGCGAATGAAGCCATTCCTATCGATGTGCAGCGCCAAGGCAACAAGCTGATTGTACGCATAACTGGTAGTACGATTCCTCGAAATTTATTGCGCCGCTTGAATGTTAATAGTGGACTGGTAGACAGTATTGATACTAAAAATCAAGGTCAAAGTGGTGTCATTACTATTAATATGAAAGCTGATTACGAGTATCAAGCTTATCAATCAGGTAATCAGCTCAATATCAGTATTAGCCAACCTGAGCTCTTACGTGAACCGACAATCGAAGAAAAAGTATATAGCGGTGAGGCGCTATCGATGGAGTTTCAGGACGTTGAGATTCGCAGTGTCCTTGATATTCTCGCGCAGTTTACCGAGATGAATATCGTTGCTAGTGATTCGGTAAGTGGAAATATTACCCTACGCCTCATCAATGTACCATGGGATCAAGCACTCGATATTATCTTAAAAAGTAAGAATCTAGACAAGCGTGAAAATGGTAATGTTATATTGATTGCGCCTTCCACTGAGCTTGCGACACAAGAAGCACAAGAGCTTGAAGCCCAGCAGGCCGTTCAAGCCTACGCACCATTACGTACTGAATATATTCGTCTAAGCTACGCCAAAGCACAAGATGTATTTAACCTTATCTCTCAAGGCAGCGGTTCATCTGGTGGCGGTTCAGCTAACAGCCGCGTAGAAGATAGCAATAGCTTGTTGTCGAATCGAGGTACAGTAACAATTGATGATCGTACCAATACCCTTATCGTTAAAGATGTGGCAGATAGTATCGAAAATATCCACAGGCTGATTAGCAAAATTGATATTCCCGTCCGTCAGGTTATGATCGAAGCGCGAATCGTGAGCGCCTCTGACAGCTTTAGTAAAGAGATTGGGGTACGCTGGGGTATTTTATCGAACGGTGCGGCCAATAACCGTAACTTGCTGGTAGGCGGTAGTGATCAGACATTATGGGATCTCAAAAATTTCAATGTAGAAACGACCACGATCAATGGTCAATCCGTCTCATATCCTTCTTATGATATCAGTCGCCCTGACAATCTAAACGTTGATTTGGGTGTTGCAAACCCTGCAGGAAGTATCGCCTTTGGTTTGCTTGGTTTTTCAGATCTGATGCTTGATCTAGAGCTATCAGCCATGCAAGCAGATAACCGCGGGGAAGTCATCTCGACACCCAAGATTTTAACCGCGGATAAACAAACCGCAAAAATATCTTCAGGTACGCAAATCCCTTATCAAGAAGCCTCAGCTAGTGGCGCGACCACCACCAGCTTTAAAGAAGCTGCTCTTAGTCTGCAAGCGACGCCAAATATCACTCCTGATGGTAAGATTGGTTTGGAATTATTAATTACCAATGGTTCTCCAGTATTTGGTAATGGTATCGTTGCTATCGCTGAAGATTCGATCTCAACCAATATCATCGTTGAAGATGGTCAAACTATTGTATTGGGCGGCGTCTTTAAAAACACGACGGGCAATAGGGTTGATAAAGTCCCTTTCTTAGGTGATCTGCCTTATGTGGGCCGCGCGTTTCGCAGGGATGTGCGTAGCAACAACAAAGAAGAGCTTCTTATATTTATAACGACAAAACTTGTTAGTGATGGTATTAGTCGTTTAGACTAATTTTAGAAAGCTTATTTTTTTACAAAGCAAAAAAAGCAAGCCTTAGTGCTTGCTTTTTTATGCGCTCATATTTGATGATAGGCAATTTTACTGACAATAATCACAGCTCGTTACTAGACAGAATATCGATGACGTTGTATGATAGGGAATTTATCTGAGTGAGTGCTATGTTGGAGGAATTGCCGTCAGTATTCTTAGTCGGACCGATGGGAGCGGGGAAGACCACCATTGGCCGATTGCTCGCTAAGCAGTTGGGACGCGAGTTTATGGACAGTGACTGGTACATCGAGTCGCAAACCGGTGCTGACATTGCTTGGATATTTGCTAAAGAAGGTGAGGCGGGGTTTCGTATTCGTGAAACACGAGCCATCGATGAGCTGACGAAGCGTAAGCATATGGTTCTGGCAACTGGCGGCGGTGCCGTCATGCGTGCAGAAAACCGAGAATTTTTGCGCCAGCGCGGTATTGTGGTGTATCTAAATGCCCCTGTTGATGTGCAAATGGCACGCACCGCTAAAGACAAATCGCGCCCACTGCTACAGCAGCCTAATCCTAGAAAAATACTGCAAGAATTATACAGCGCTCGCGATCCACTCTATCGACAAATCGCTCATATTGTCTTGCCTACTGGGCACACTTATCCTCGTCATATGGTCAACCAGCTGTTACAGCAGCTTGAGGCCTTTTTTGAACCTGTCGCTAACAATATAGACTCTAACACAATAGCGGCGACAACGAATATAACCGTCAATAAGCACTCAGTTTCACCGCCTAAACCATCAACTGATTCGTAGATTTTGACAAAATGCTTTGATAAGCAGCTAATAGATATAAAAAATAGGATGTTTTATGGCAACGCCACTATTTAACGATGGCTTGACGGTTCATACCCAAAGCCATGATTACCCAATTGTCATCACCGAGCAGTGTGACATGGCAGCAAGCATAGCCCCTTATATTAAAGGTCAACAAGTACTCATTGTTACTAATGACACCATTGCGCCTTTATATTTACAGCCGCTGCAACAACAGCTAGCAAAATCTTTTACAGTAGCCGTTTGCATACTTTCAGATGGTGAGCAGTACAAAAACCAAGACAGTATCAATAAGATTTATGACACTTTAATGATGCATCATTTTAACCGTGATGTGACCTTGGTTGCGCTTGGTGGCGGGGTTGTGGGTGATATGACAGGGTTTGCAGCAGCAAGCTTTATGCGCGGCGTGGATTTTATCCAAATTCCAACTACGTTGTTGTCACAGGTAGATTCAAGCGTCGGCGGCAAAACCGGTATCAATCATCCACAAGGTAAAAATATGATTGGTGCTTTTTGGCAGCCGCAAATGGTATTGGCAGATATGAGCACCTTGCAAACTTTACCAGCACGTGAGTTGTCGGCGGGGCTTGCAGAAGTGATTAAGTATGCTTTGATTATGGATGAAGGGTTTTTAAGCTGGCTTGAACAAAACCTGCCTGCCATGATGGCACTCGATCTAGCCATACTTGGCAAGGCTGTAAAACGCTGCTGCGAGTATAAAGCGTCTGTGGTTGCACAAGATGAAAGAGAGTCAGGCGTGCGAGCGCTTCTCAATTTTGGACATACTTTTGGGCATGTGATTGAAACCCATGAAGGCTATGGCAATTGGTTACATGGTGAAGCGGTCGCTGCTGGTATGCTCCAAGCCGCTGAGTTATCACAAAAGATGGGCTGTCTTAACAGCGATGATGTGGCACGAATCAAGCGTGTACTCATTCTGGCAAATCTCCCCATCACCCCGCCTGCCATTGATGTTGATACGGCCTTGGATTTGATGGGTCATGACAAAAAGGTGAAACGCGGACAAATCCGTCTAATTTTGTTAAAATCAATCGGACAAGCGGTGCTAACAGATGATTTTGACGTGCAGCTTCTTAGCGATGTGTTATCACAACAGGTGGTATAAGTTTTAATTTGCTTGCCGTCTACGATATTTTTCATAGTCCTTTTATTATCTATTAGCCAGCTTAACCCTATTTTTCCAAGGAAATACCCATGGCTACATCGAGTTCTACGACGCGCACAAAAAGCAGATCATATCGCCGTCAAGCTTTGATTTGGCTGATGATGACGTTGCTGCTTGGAGTCTTAACGGCGCTGCTTTGGATGTTTAGTCAGACGCCAGCAGTTGGTGCCAAAATCGAGAATGCTCCAATATCAACGCCAGAAGCTTTGACTACTGAGCTTGAGCAGCCTTTATCTGTTGCCGCCTTGCATGAGCTTGATAATGACGTGCAGCCGATCGACTTTGAAGACACCATTCGTGATCTGCGCAACTACCCTGATGAATTCAAGGATAAGCGTTATTTGCTCGCTAATAAAGGTAAATGGACGGTGCAGGTGATGAATGTCGCCGAAAACGAAGTCATCGTGAGTTATCTAGAAGGCCGCGATGACCGCAAAAAATTCTCCTACTTCCGTTACCGTGATGATAACAATCAGCTGCGCTACATGCTTACATATGGTTTGATGAGTAGTCCGCAAGAGGCCGTCGGTGCTGCTAAGCTCGTCGATTTTGGTTTGCCAGCAAATGTGCGGGTGTTGCCAGAAGAGATCAGCCGCTACGTCAGTATTATTGATAATTATGAGCGTCCTGGACCCATTAAAGATCTCAGCACCAGACGTTCGCGCTCCGTTCGACTGCAGCCGACCAAGCGTGAAGTCCCTGCACGTGAAGAAACGGTAACCTCAAACGACTCAATGAGTGACAATGAGTGGAATAATCAAAGTGCAAATGGTAATAATAGTACTAGGAGCATCCGCCAGTCAGAAGATACCTCTGAAACCCTAGCCTTGAATGAAGAACGTACGGTAGTCATTGAAGATGGGACTATACCGTCATCTACGCCTAAAAAAGAAGATAAGTCAGGTAAAGCGGAGTCGGAAACTAAAAACCTGCCCGTTGTTCCTACACCAAGCCCTCCTAGTACGGCAAGTAACACAGAAAAAAATAATACAAGCTCAAGCAATAAAAACGCGAGCGCTGGGGCTGCTAAAAGTAATAATGACAATATAAAAGAGCTCATAGAAGAGAAAAAAGACTAACGTTTTGCTCGGTCGCTACTATTTAGGTCGCTACTATAAAGCTTGCAAAACTTAAGGTTTAGCAGGCTTTTTCTCGTTCTATGAGGACTGAGGCAGATGAGTAGATGTTACACGGCTTATCAGTAAGACTTTTATTAACAATCTTTTATTATCTAAAAAGAGTACGAGTAAGTGAAACTAACTTTTTGGCAACGATTTACCGCCCCTCTGGTAGAGCCTTATGCGCGCTATCAGTATGCCGATGTTTTGCATGCGATACGCTTGGGCACAGCGGTTCTCATCGCACTTATACTAAACAAGCTTACCCATCTGCCGCATGGAGAATGGACTACCATTACCGTGTTTGTTATCTTAGGTTTATTGCAATATCAAGGTGCGATTTATACAAAGGCCAAAGAGCGCATACTAGGAACCTTGCTTGGCGTAGGGGTTGGGCTTGGATTTTTATGGTTAAGTCAAGATATCGGTACGTGGGTATGGATATACTATCTACTTATCGGTATGATCAGTGGCATTATCGGTTATGTAGCGGTTAAGCAGTTGGGCTACATTGGTTTGTTGACGGGCATTACAATGTTAATGATTGTCTCAAGTCCTGACCAGAGCGATATTGCAAAAGATGGTCTGTACCGCGCTTTTAATATTTTGCTTGGCGCAGGCGTTGCAGTCGCAGCAACGCTAATTTTACCGCTCAAATCCACCCTGATGTGGCGGTTTTTATTGGCAAGCAATCTTGAAACCTGTAGTAATCTATATGCAGGTGTCGGTAACCATATCGATGCTGAGGTTCTGGTTCCTAAGCCGTTTAAGTACACCAAAAGCACGAGCTCAGCAAGTATTGTTTATCCTAAAAGTAGCTCTATCCCCGATACCCCAGTCAATAAATCTCTGGTTAAAGCCCTACAAAAAATCAATAAGCGACTACTGGCTGTGCGTCCGCATATCGCTGCTACCGCCAGTGAATCAGGGATCGACAAAGAAACCTTGGAGACCATCCAACGCACCCATCGCAATATCATCGGTACAATTGATTTATTGTTAAGTGCAGCCCCGCGCTTAGCCAATATCAAGATTGATGATAAAAATCACATCTTACTCATCCATTATCAACACGAGCTGACACAAGCCATGCAGCATATGGCAGCCGTACTGCGTAGTCCAAGTGACGAGGTGTTTCGCCCTATCACGCGCATTGCGGTATCAGAATATCCGAGTGTACAGAATCTAGGGTTTGAATGGCAGGGCTATTTTTGGTTAACGCAAACCTTGCAAGTACAATTGCAAAGGCTAAGCGATCTATTACAGGCAACGAAACCCCAGTGGTTTGCCGCCTCAGGTCTTCGTTATCAGCGCCGCGAGCAGCGCCGAATTGAGCATAAAGGTGGCGAGACGGATCTGCATCTATAAAATAAAAAACGCCGACTATTTAAAGTTAGCGTTTTTTATACACTCTATGTTGATCTATCGTTTTAAAGCCTAAATAAGGCGGCCTTTAACGGCCAGTTTTGAGCTTATCCCAATACTGCTGATATATTTGCAGCGCTTCATCGCCGACATCTTCTTGAAACTCTGCTTTTGCTAGCACATCTTTACTTGGGTAGATGGTTGGATTGTTGCGAACCTCTTCTGGCATTAATTCGCGTGCTGCTATGTTAGGTGACGCATAACCAATCTCTTCGCTGACAATTTTAGAGTTTTCAGGGCGCAGCAGATAATCAATAAATTGATGAGCTGCATCGACCTGCTTAGCATTTTTGGGAATAACAAAGTTGTCCATCCACAATATTGCGCCCTCAGTTGGGTATTTATAGACGAGACTGGTCAAACCTTCATCATTAGCTATCACGGCTTCACCATTCCAAGTCATGCCAAGCGCAGTTTCACCTTCCATATACGGCATACGTGACGCATCAGAATTAAAGGTTTTAACATTGGGCATTAAGGTTGTGAGCTTATCATAAGCGGCTTTAATCTCGTCAGGATTGCCACTATTACCTGAATAACCAAGCGTCAATAGCGCCATACCAAACACTTCGCGCATATCATTCATCAGCATCACTTGACCCTTATATTCAGGACGCCATAGATCATTCCAGCTATTGACCGTGGCAGGATCAATGGTCTCGCCATTAATCGCAAGACCAGTGCTACCCCACATGTAAGGGATCGAATATTTATTTTCAGGATCCACTTTGGTATTGGTAAATGAGGTATCTAAGTTTTTAAAGTTGCTAAGCTTTGATTTATCCAACTCTTGCAATAGACCTTCTTTTGCCATTTTTTCGACATAATAAGTTGATGGGATAGCAAGGTCATATTGGCTAGAGTCATCAAGCAGCTTAAGCTTGGCGTACATCGCTTCGTTAGAGTCAAAGGTTGTATAATTGACCGAAATGCCTGTCTCTTCTTTAAAACCATCAAGAATCTCTTGTGGCATATATTCAGACCAGTTGTATAAATTAAGCGTAACGTTACTAGCGCCGCCGCCGTCAGTAGCCGCCGTATCTGAGTTGCTACAACCAGTAATTGCAAGCCCAATGGCTACGCATAATAAGGTTTTGGAGGCGAGGCGAGCAGTCATAGTTTTAGACGCGTAAGGCGATGATGGATGGGTCAAGATAACTCTCCTAGCTAATGCAAATAAATTGAGACACGCGTATAACGTACCTTTGATAAAGCTGATTATACTGTTATGGTTATTCAAAGCTACTATTTAAAGAGTAAAGCTATTATTTGCATTGACTGTCGCCATTACCATTGGTTATACATAAAACATGAGCGGGGCATCAAGGTGATAGCTGCTCGCATGTTATGATGGATGCTGGTGGGCATACAGTACTATCATAGCTACTTTTATAAAAACAACCTATTCAAGGATGGAACCTTATGACTCAGAGCCACACCACCGTACCCAATCTCTTAACCGATAAAGTCGCTATCGTCACTGGTGCCAGTCGTGGCCTTGGTGCGCAAATCGCTCAGCAAATGGCTGCGGCAGGTGCCAGCGTCTGCGTAAACTATCTTGCACGTAAGAATGCTGCCGACCAAGTAGTTGCTGATATTATAGCAGCAGGCGGACAAGCATTTGCCTATCAAGCTGACGTCACTGAACTTGAGCAAATGCAAGCGCTGGCAAACGACGTCATTGACCGCTATGGTCGCATCGATGTCGTAGTAAATAATGCCTTACCCCATTATCAGTTTAACCCAAGTGCTGACTATACCAGCATTGAAACGGTCAAATGGGCACATTTTTCTCAGCAGATAGACGGTATCGTCAAAGGCGCCGTCAATACCATACAAGCCGTACTACCGCAAATGAAAACTCAGAAAATGGGCAAGATTATTAATATCTCAACCAACTTGGTCTATAACCCAGTCGTCACTTATTATGACTATACGACGGCCAAATCAGCATTGATTGGGCTGACGCGCAACTTAGCTGCCGAGCTTGGGCAATATGGTATTCGCGTTAACTTGCTGGCAGGTGGATTATTAAAAACGACTGATTCTAGTAGCCTTACTACCGAAGCAGTCTTTGATTATATCGCAACGACTACGCCACTACGCCAAGCGACTTCAGTGGCTGACTTTGCCAATTCAGTGCTGCTCATGGCCTCTGACTTGAGTGCTGCTATTACGGGGCAATCCATTGCTGTAGATGGCGGTTTGACCATGCCATAGTGGCTGCGCTAAAACGATCGACTAAGACAAAAAAATCAAATAATCATCGACCAATTTGCGTAAATTTTATAATAGGAATGAGATGAACCATCGTAAACGTGCTGGAATTATGACTGCATTAATAGGGCTGATTGTTTTTATGATAGTTTTTCAATCAGGCTCGCCCACACCCGTGGTCAACTGGCCTGTTGAGACCTATCTGGGCTTGGTTTTTACGATAGGCTGGTTGAGCAATGTGCCTAATTGGCTGGCTTATGTGCTGGCAGCTTTGGTACTTATTCTCATGATTATAGGGTTTTATAAGATTGGTAGCTGGATTTATGGTCTAGTGGTAGGCAGGCGGTGAATGCTTTTGTAGGGTTATATTTTGCGTGCTAAGCAGCTCTTTTCGTCTCTGAGATTTTTTGTTTCTATTGTTTAAAACTATTTATTTACTCAAAAAACAAAAAGACCCTTGTCAGCTACTTGCAAGGGTCTTTTTTGTCTCTATAAAAACATATCTAAGGCTTACGCCTAAACCCGCTGCTTTATGATGCTATATGAAATTGATCAAGCACCGCTTGTATGCCGCGCTCTTCGATTGTACCTGTGACAAAATTTGCCCGTGCTATGAGGGCTGGCTGCGCATCACCCATTGCCACGGCATAACCGACCAAATCAAACATCTCTAGATCATTCATGCCATCACCAAATGCCATACATTCGCTCGCATCTACCGCGTAATGCTCACATAAATCTTTGATGCCACGGGCTTTTGAGGCTTCTATTGGCAATATATCCGCGCCCGTATTATGCCAATGTACCAATTTTAAATCATACTGAGCAAAGTCAACCTCTTGCATTTTATCTTCTTGATTGTTAAAAAATACCGAGCATTGATAAACGGTGTTAGATTTATAGTAATCTGGATCAACGATGGAATTTGGCGTTCGCGCGTTGTATTCACGCAAGCGTTCGTTTTCACTGGACCATACGATATGAGTCGCAGAGTCGAACTTATGAATCAGCGCACTTGCTTGACACAACTGCACAATCTCGTCCGTCTGCGCATTTGATAAGGGATAATGGCTAATAAGACCGTCTTTATTGAAGCTATATTGTCCATTCATACAGATGATGGCATCTAAAACCTCAGCGTCCAGTAATGCTAAAATGTCCGCTGGCAATATCGCTTTGGAGCGTCCTGTCGAGATGACCAGTTTAATATCTGTTTTGGCCAGTTGCTCAAGGGTCGCTTTATTGTGCTCGGCAATGATACCGTTTCGGCTCAGCGTATCGTCTATATCAAAAAAGATGATTTTGGGCGTGTCTACTCTGCTATAAGTATTAGCATTAATCGCTTTATCTACAATAAACATGATGGTTCTTTCCAATTTAAGTACTAAGGCATGTCCTTATTTTACATGATGGGGCATATGCCAATGCGTAGGTTCTGGCTAAGTTGTGTAACACAATCGCGTGTTTGGTAGTTAATGTTTGAATCTGCACTTGATCAGGCAGTTGAATTTCTAGTTTGAAACTATATATGCTACACATTCGATTGATAACTATTAGATAGGCTAATCAATAACTTTTTTAGTTTTAATGTTACGCTAGGGTTTAGTTAAGTTTAGTGCTCATGACAAAAGAGGCAATAAAAAAACAGAATGGGCAAAATCCATCAACAAGGATAAGATAATGAATCACTCATCTCAAAACATTATGATTGAGAATGTAGCTGTTAAAATCGCTACAGACGACGATTTATTTAGCGTGTCGCCGCGTCATCCTGATAGTCGACTGGAGGCGGATTGGTTATTCTTATTCAACAAGCTACCGCCAGATCAATGGTTTAGCGCAGACTATGCCTATAAAACCTCAGGCTGGCTAAAGGTGCATACCAATATACGTAAGCGCAAACGAATCCTTACGCAAATTAGTGAAAGCTATCAATCTGGCGAGTACGACTGGCAAGAGTATCGTACGCAGATATTGAAGCGTATCAATATGCATATACTGAAGTTGCATCAACATCATGGCGTCGAAGATGAAGGGTTTTTCCCTGAGTTTATTCGGATGTATCCACCGCTACAGGCAGGGTTCGAGATATTGGGCCGCGACAATGTGCGCTTGGATGCACTACTTGATACGCTGCAAGTGCAAAATGATACGCTGGCGAGAAGTGAAGTTGAAGATAAAGTACTGGCAGAGCAATTGCATCAGACTTTGGTGAATGCAACCGATTTACTCTCGCAGCATCTGACTGATGAAGAAGACTTGGTCATTCCTATTTTGGGGTTAAGGCAGGGTTAGGGGATTGATGCTAAATATCGTAGCTAGACCGTAGGCTGAGCTTTTAGCCCAGCTTACGCTTACTTAATAAATTAATCCTCAATAATGATTGTGACTGAGTTACCACCAATTAAAATTAATTCTTTTGCAGTTACAGAACCAATGCAACGGGAACTCACAGAAACTTTACTACCTTTTTCTTTAGCTATTCTTACAACCTCTTTTATAGCAGTTGAACCCAACCCATCTCTGATTTCTAAGTTCGCTCCCATTTTT
>JARIAA010000054.1 GCA_029264635.1 Psychrobacter sp.
ATTGGCCCAGTATGGTGACATGCTCGATGAACATATCAACTGGGCAATTGGGGAGCAGCACATTAGGCTAAATATTGACAACAAATAAAAATAATAATGAATGAGTAGCAAAGGGGAATCGGTATAAAAAACAGTCAATAAAAAACGCCTTTTAAATTAAAAGGCGTTTCTTTTAAATACTTTTAGACAATATTGGCAATAAAACAACGATCACCAATATCTACTTATATCTGTTCTATTACGGCTTAGGAATACGTAAAACTTGACCAGGATAAATCTTATCTGGATCAGATAACATTGGCTTATTGGCCTCAAATATCTTCATATAATCACCTGTTGAACCGTAAACATCCCCTGCAATCTTGGACAGACTGTCACCAGATTTAACCGTATACATAGTTGATTCTGGCGCATCTTCTTCGATATCTATATTGTCAATTACCTTTGCAACGTTTTGAACGTTACCAATAGCGATAATCGCCTTTTCGCGATCTGCTTGAGTCTTAGCATTACCACTGATCTCAGCGGTATCTGTTGAACCATTATATTTGATCTTTAGATTGCTGATATTAAGGTTTTGCTGTTGAATACGGCGAAGTAAAATGTTAGCAACTGACTGAGCTGAAGGCTCGCTACTTTTTACTGGTGTATTGGCTTCTGCCTTAGTTTCTGATTTAGCATCATGTTTGGCGTCGTCACGGTTAAATATCTTCTCACCAATATCTTTTGCAAAACTAAATATACCCATTTAAATGCTCCTTAAAGTGTTATTGCCAATGTATGTCTTTCTTTTATTTTTAACGTACTCTTAAAATTGATACTTTTTTGCTATTTTTATCAATGATAAAGTGATTTTCCACTTATTTATCATCATAGCAATTATAACAAAGTTGTGAATATTCGCTGGTCGTTGATAGTAAAATTATGTTGAATAATGTTAATTTCACATTCGTTATGTTAACGACGGTTTTGTTTTTATCTAAAAAAGAAACTATACGCTATCTTAATATGTAAAATCGAGCACAAAAAAACCGTCTATCAACAAAGATAAACGGTTTAACAAAATCTACTCTACATAATCGATCTTTAAACTAAAATAAAATAATATAGCAATAATATCAACGATCTATAAAGTAGTCATCACCTACAGTTGGGCTTGAACATAATCAATTGCTTTTTGCACAGTTGTCAATTCTGCCGAATCTTCATCAGGAATAGTGATGCCAAAATCACTTTCAAATGACATGACGAGCTCAACTAAATCTAGTGAGTCCGCCCCTAAATCTTCCATGAACGAAGCATCATTATTGATATCTTCAATATTCATACCCAATTGCTCTGCTACTGCAGATTTTACTCTTAGCTCAGTATCATTACTCATATAGACTACTCCTTTTTATATATTGATTTTATAAACTATCATCTAGCTATTTTTTGAGCTGATGAGGTTATATTAAATACGACACAGTATATTAGTCTAAAAAGCTCTAACACACCACTCCCAATCTTTTGGGTCATTCGCTGTCTTATAAGACCTTGTTATCATACAGGTCTTAGACAAAAAAGTATCCGTTATTATAACACCATTGATTACAGTTTACACTCGTTCACGCATATTTTTATTATTCAAGTGTAAACCAGTTTTCTATCTAAGTGTGCTATCACATGTACATACCACCATTGACAGGTATGACAGCGCCAGTAATATAGCTTGCTTCATCACTGGCTAAAAACAATACCGCTGCTGCGATGTCTTCTGGCTGTCCTAGACGCCCAATAGGCACGGCATCTAACATAGAATTAAGGAGGCGCTCATCAAGCTCGTCTGTCATATCCGTCTCAATCAGACCCGGCGCTACACAGTTGATGGTCACTTGGCGCGAACCAATCTCACGCGCTAAAGTACGGCTAAATCCCTCTACGCCTGCTTTTGTAGCAGCATAATTAGACTGCCCTGCATTGCCCATTTTAGCGACAACTGAGCTGATATTAATGATACGACCACGGCGCGCTTTCATCATTCCGCGCACGGCACGTTTACTCATCCGATAAACTGACGTGAGGTTAGTATCGATCACACTGTCCCAATCTTCATCTTTCATGCGCATAAGTAAACCGTCTTGGGTAATACCCGCATTATTCACCAGTACTTGCACTGCACCATAGACGCTTTCAATCTCTTCAAACAGTTTGTCGATTTGTGCACCATCACGTACGTCTAGTACACGTCCAATACCACCTGAATCATGTAAATAGTCATTAATAAGCATTGCACCCTTCTCTGTGGTCGCTGTGCCAATGACAAAGTGTCCTTCTTTAGCAAAGCGTTTGGCGACTGCTTTACCGATACCGCGGCTTGCACCACTTACCAAAACGATCGTTCTGCTCATGATAATACCTCCATCAGTTTGTCCATGCGAGCGGGTTTGTCTACTGGATAACTTGCAATAGGCTGATCTTGACGTTTAGCCAAATTACTTAGGACGTTACCATTGCCACATTCAATAAGTATATCAATATGCTTATCGGCAAGCTTTTGCATAGTTTTTGACCACAAGACAGGTTCGCTAAGTTGTTCAGTCAATGCCTGCTTGATGCTTTGGACACTGGTTTCGATCTGAGCATGACGGTTTTGAATAACCGGAATATTAGCCTGATCAAATTTAGTAGCTGCTAATGTCTGTGCTAAGGCTTGACTGGCAGGCTCCATCAGCGCGCAATGGGAAGGTACGCTTACTTTTAAAGGAATGGCCTTTTTACCAGTATTTTGCACCTTATCGATTACAGCATTTACGCCCACCGCATTGCCAGATATGACGACTTGACCTGGACTATTAAAATTGGCAGCACCAACAATCGCGTCATCAACATGCTCAGTCGCCTGCTCGCATAAAGTCAAAACGCGACCGTCTTCAAGCCCTAATACTGCGGCCATTGCTGTATCAATACCAACCACAGCCTCTTGCATCAACTGACCACGCTTATGTACCAATTGCACAGCATCTGCTAATGATATAACACCAGCAGCGCAAAGAGCACTATATTCACCTAACGAATGCCCTGCTAAGTAAAGTGGTTTATTAGAGATCTTACTCTGTAAAATACGCCAAATCGCAATACTGGCAGTTAATAACGCAGGCTGAGTATACTGAGTCTGGTTCAATTGCTCTTCATTTTGGCAGATTGCCCATAAATCTTCGCCCAAAGCTTCACTTGCTTCAGCGAAAGTATCACGTATTTGTGGATATAATTCTGCAAGCTCAGCTGTCATGCCGACCGCTTGAGAGCCTTGCCCGGGGAAAACTACCGCGATGCGAGGTGGCTGCGTGATTACAGTATCAAGTGCAGATGCCATAGCCAATGTTCCTTAAATAATTGGAGATGTCCCTAAAATAAATTAAGTATTGTTATAAGATACAATTCAATGAATTATTAATCATAGCTAATTACTAACAAACTATACACTGCTGCGTCTCATTATTACAGCCAGTCATAACATCATAGTAAGTTTTGCTGCTAATTATTAAAGGTTAAACATTAGGAGATATTATTTGTAAGTAAATAAAACATAATAAAAAGCCAAGTTATCCAGCTACATAATCAATGATAGCGAAATAACTTGGCTTTTATCAGCTTAATAAACATTATCTAGTGAGTGCAGATGATAATAGCAAACAATAACGTCACTATTATTCTATCATTACCAGATAGATAACAAATTAAGCTTCTTGACTAACTTTAAAAAGTTGACGACCACGGTAAAAACCATCTTTAGTCATATGATGACGACGATGTTTTTCACCAGTAGTGGCATCTACGCTTAGCTCAGCCACAGTCATATGGTGATGAGAACGGCGCATGTCACGACGAGAACGACTTTTACGACTTTTTTGAACGGCCATGATATAGCTCCTATACTTAAAGGGACAAGCTTGAAATTCAGCTTTAATCGATACTGACAGATGCTATATGATCACAACAGCCTAAGTTTTACGCATCATTAAATAATTTACTATCTGCAGTGACATACTAACTAAATCTAAAATCTATGGATAATCGTTTAATAAGTTATCAGCTGCCTATAGCATGTTGTCAGAATGCAATAAACCGGACATTATACGCATGTTTGAACGATTAATAAAGCATTGACTCTCACTGTTATGTATAAAGATAATAAAAAGCAAAGATTAGAAAACAGAACACGCATATCAGCTAACTGTCACGTTTCATATTAATGGGAAGAGTAATACTATTATTATAGTTTGCCTTTTAACGAAGCCAGTGCGGCAAAAGGGTTTTCACTTTCTTCTTCTTCGGGAATCTCTCCAAACTGCTCAACGCTCATTTCACAATCGTCATGCTTTGGCGCTAACGGTGCTTTTAATAACATCTCGTCTTCAATCAGTTTTTTAAAAGGCAATAAGCGCTCAGGTGCAGGCTCAGTAATAATTTCATCCAATAGTAAATAATCTTGCTCACTATCAACGAGACGCATTTGGCTCTCATCATCAAGCAAGGCAATATCGTAGTCGTCGGTGAGATCAATCTCGACAGGTTGCAAGCAGCGCTGGCAAGTGAGCCATATTGCCCCATTTAACTTAAATGCTAAATGTAAAACATTATTATGACGATATAAATTAGCTTCTAAATGTAAGGTCGGCTGTTCATGTTCATCAGTCAACAGTGCTGACATACGCTCAAAACTTGTAGAGGCAACGTCGCCTTTCCAGTCAAAGCCACTGTCTGACCATTTATCTAATGAGATATGATCAGGCACGTTTATTGACGTAGAGTTATTGAGGTCATCAGCTTGAATAGACGACTTGGTATTTGATAGAATATTTGTCATACGGCGCCTCATTGGTCAAAACGGTGTATAATATTGCCTGCCATACTAACGGAAAGCCTAATACGGCGCTAGCGCTAGTATGTTAAGATTTTTGATAGCTTGAATAAAAACGGCCGCTTACAACAACCTTAATGTATTACTTACTCAGTTAGCCTGCTTATCTATGATTATTCAGACCAATCAATCCGATTTTTCTACGTTATTTACTGCTTTTGATGCAAAAACCCTGCTAGAGCGATTGAGAGAATTGGAGACCATCTCTACTAACAATTCAAAATCTTATGAAACATCGGCAACTACTCAATCGTTGGATGAGAAAACTAGAAACATATTACCTATTCATAGATTAACTTCACATCAAACTTCTGAATATGCACTTACTAACTGGCTGATATCCTTATTCAATATGCTATTTTCTGAACAAAAGGTAGAATTAGTTCGCGGTGAGCAAGAGCCGGAATACTTCCCAGCACAAAATGGCAAACCTGCCCGTATAGAATTCGCTCATGGGTTTTTTGCTAGCGCCCTACATGAAATTAGCCACTGGTGTATCGCTGGTGAGCAGCGTAGAGGCTTAAACGACTTTGGCTACTGGTATGTCCTAGATGGACGCACCAAGGCGCAGCAACAAGCCTTTGAGCGCGTAGAGATTACACCACAGGCACTAGAATGCTTATTTACATTTGCTTGCAAACGTCCCTTTAAAGTCTCACAAGACAATCTATTTGCAAACTTTGATACAAGTACTAGTACGTTTTCTTACGATGTTCATCAAAAGGTGATTCAATATATGACCACACCGCAAACTTTACCACGCGATGCTAAAGTATTATTACGCGCTTTATTAACTATTAATTATCGTAATAACTAAAATCAGCTCAGACTTTTGCCCCTGCATTTTTTATTGATTTTATTTTTAAGCAATCGTGCTTAACGTTTTCCTACTGATATTAACGGCATCACACTATATCTCACCTCTGTCATGACGTTATACTGCTAACGTCTTAACCCGTAAACATTATAAAAATAGTGAATCTAATAACAACTATTGAATAAGGAAGCTTTATGCAAGCCTTTTATATCCATCCTGACAACCCACAACCACGTCTTATAGAACAAGTGGCAGACTTGCTGCGTAATGATAAACTTATCATTTATCCTACCGATACCAGCTACGCTTTTGGTTGCCGACTTGGTGCAAAAGAGGCTCTCGAAAAACTTAAACAAATTCGCGAGCTTGATGATAAGCATCAGTTTACTTTACTATGTCGTGATTTAAGCGAAATTGCCACTTATGCGACTGTAGATAATAATCAGTTTAAACAGCTCAAGGCTCATACCCCAGCACCTATTACTTTTATTCTAAACGCTACTAAAGATGTGCCTAAGAAGTTGGCTCATGCTAAGAAAAAAACGATTGGCATTCGTGTTCCTAGTAATGCAATTGCCCAAGCTTTACTTACTGCGATGAATGAACCTATCCTAACCAGCTCTCTAATCTTACCTGGTCATGAACAGGTTCTTGACGATCCTTTCGACATAGAAGAGCTATTAGGCATGCAAATAGACGGTATTATTAATACTGGTATACAAACTACTAAACTAACTACTGTTGTTGATATGACCAGTAGCGAGCCTCAAATCGTCAGACAAGGCGCAGCTGATGTAGAGACATTACTTATTTAGTTTATCTATTTTATTTTGAAAACATAAACATATAACGAAAAAAAAGCTCCAATTGAATTGGAGCTTTTTTATATACATTTTTTACTTATAGTAATATTAGTCACGATCAACCAATTCTACATAAGCCATTGGCGCATTGTCACCATCACGATGACCGCATTTTACGATACGCAAATAACCACCTGGACGCGTCTGGTAACGAGGACCTAACGTACCAAATAATTTACCTACCATCGCTTTGCTACGCATACGGCTAAATGCCAAACGACGATTAGCAACGCTGTCCTCTTTAG
>JARIAA010000109.1 GCA_029264635.1 Psychrobacter sp.
GTGCTCAAGTTCTTGCCAGCATCGATGGCGCGGTACACTTCGCGCTGAAAGTGCGCCTCAATATAATGTGTCACAAAGTTATGATAGTAAGTGTTCGATAGTAGCGAGCCGATCACGTAACGCTGAAAATCGCTATCGTCCTTTTGCTGTAGCAAATGATGCCCGAGCAGTAGCTCATTGCATGTTGAGGGCGCTTCAATAAAATATAGTGAAGGCTCGTAGCTTAGGTAGTTTTGCTGTTGGCCTGCATTATAAAAGTGCCCAGCATGGCCAATTTCGTGGACTAAGGTAAAGACATCGCCCAAGTTTTCTGTCCAAGACAGCAAGACATAAGAGTGCTCGCCATAAGGTGAGGCGCAAAAACCGCCCGTGCTTTTGCCTTTGTTTTGCGCAAAGTCGTACCAGCGCTCGCTAAATGAGCGTTTGACCATGTCGGTGTAGTCCTCACCCAATAGAGATAAGGCGTTGACACAGTAATCGCGCGCCTCATCGATGCTGACTTTCGCCACAAAGCTTGCATCCAACGGCACTTTTAAATCCGCAAAAGTCATCTTATCGATGCCGTTCTCGGTCTTTAAGAGGTTAGCATAACGGCGCATCGGCGCGGCTAAATGGGTCATGATGGTATCAATGTGTTCGTCATACATGGCTCGCGGGACTTTTTGTTCCTGTAATAGATAGTCAAATACCGAGTCATAACCGCGCATGTCGGCGATGATTTTCTCTTTTTTAACTTGGGTCAAATAGTTGCTAGCAATAGTATGTTGCGACTCGCGCAGCCGTTTTGAAAATGCTTTAAAGGCGGCACGTCGAAACTCGGTGCGCACATCGGTCTCAAACTCGTTTTCAAACGCAGAAAAGCTCAGCGGATACCACTTACCATCGACCTCAAAGTCGGGGAAGCTCATATCTGCCAATTTGCACTGCTCATAGTTCTCATAGGGTAATTCCAGCACGGGTGATAGTGCCACCAGCGCAGTCTCAACCTCTAAGCTTAGGGTATGCGGTTTTTCTGCTAGTAACTCTGATAAAAACGGGCGGTATTTATCATTATCTTGTAGCGATTGCTGGATGAGAGTTTCATCTGCTTGCTTGAGCGTTTGCACCACTATAGTGGTTTGACTGTTAAGCTTTGCCATTATTGACGAATAATCGCGCGCTCTAATTTGTAGCTCGCTGTCGGTCATATCAACCGCACTTTGCGCGCCAGCATAAGTGCCAGCTTTGGATTGGATAATTAAATATTCTTCGTAACTCTCTAATAATTTAACGATACTGGTGGAATCTTTAAGCGCAAGTAAACTACCATCGCTTAGTTTATTAGCAAGCGTTTCTGCTCTATCCAAATCCGCGTAAAAGTCTGCTGGCGTCGCATATAGGGCGCTCATATCCCAAGTTAACTGGATAGGCACGTCTTTACGCAGGGGCAAAGATTGAGTTGGGTTTTGATTTTGCGATTGAGTCATGTTTTTCTCTTATTTTGTTGTTTTTAGAGATTGAGAGCGTGATTGAAAGATTGGTTGATAGTGTGGTTAGCCGTATGGCTAACGAGGCGTTGATAGTAGCACAACAGTCGTTTCAGGATACTGATGGAATAATTTAGTCTTACAAAAACTATTCAAAGATAAATGGGTGCTTGCGCTTATTTAATCAATTAACAATCTAAACTACGCTCATTATCCAAATCACCAAAATTCAACCATAAAAAAACCGCCGAGCCAAAGCTGAGCGGTTTTTTATAGCTAACTCTTAAAACTGACCAATCAAAAATTACTGGTTCTTTTCGTAAACTGGCAGCTCTTTGCAAATAGCTTCCACTTTTTTACGAGTATCGGCCAGTACTTGCTCATCGCCACGGCTGTCTAGCACGTCACAGATCCAGCCAGCTAAGTCGCTCGCTTGCGCCTCGTTAAAGCCGCGAGTAGTAATCGCTGGCGTACCAATACGAATACCAGAAGTGACAAAGGGAGATTTAGGGTCATTCGGAACCGCGTTTTTATTGACCGTGATATGCGCATCGCCAAGCCATTTATCCGCCTCTTTACACGTCATCTCTTGCTTAACTAAGCTGATAAGCATCAAGTGGTTTTCAGTACCACCAGAGATGATGTCATAGCCGCGATCCATGATCACTTTTGCCATCGCTTGAGCGTTTTTGACTACTTGCTGCTGATAGGTTTTAAAATCATCTTGCAAAGCCTCTTTGAAAGCCACCGCTTTTGCCGCAATGACATGCATTAGCGGACCGCCCTGATTACCAGGGAATACTGCAGAGTTAAGTTTTTTAGCCAATTTATCATCACGTGATAAAATAATACCAGAGCGCGGGCCGCGCAAAGTTTTATGGGTCGTACTAGTCACTACATCAGCAAACGGTACAGGGTTTGGATAAACCCCAGTAGCGGCAAGGCCTGCGACGTGTGCCATGTCGACGAGTAAATAGGCGCCAACTTCGTCCGCGATATCACGAAAACGCTGCCAATCAACCACTTGTGAATAGGCCGAAAAACCCGCAATGATCATCTTAGGCTTATGCTCGCGCGCCAAGCTATCCACTTGATCATAATCAATAAGACCCGTCTCTTCAATTAAACCGTACTGCACAGCATTGTAGTTGATGCCTGAGAAGTTGATATGCGCGCCGTGGGTCAAGTGACCACCCGCGTCAAGGCTCATACCTAGTACCGTGTCATTAGGCTTAAGCAATGCTAAAAACACTGCTGAGTTTGCTTGGCTACCTGAATGCGGCTGGACGTTGACGTATTCTGCGCCGAACAATTCTTTTGCACGGTCAATCGCTAACTGCTCAACCACATCAACGTGCTCACAGCCACCGTAATAGCGCTTACCTGGATAACCTTCAGCATATTTGTTAGTGAGATCGGTTCCTTGCGCTTCCATTACTGCTTGCGAGCAGTAGTTTTCTGAGGCAATAAGTTCAATATGGTTTTCTTGACGTACGCTTTCAGCTTCCATGGCTTTAGAAAGCTCTGGATCAAAATCCTTGATAGAAATATCTTTAAACATAGTGAGGTCCTAGGTATTGACTATTATGAGAAGGAGTTACAAGAAAAAGAAGCCTAGAGTTGGCGTCTTAGTATCAGCAATAATTTTGAGGCGCTCCTGTATTCAGGATATCGCTACCCTCAAGTGTAACATGAAATTTTACGTTATGAGCGCAAAAAAAGCTTACCTTAAGCTGAGCTGAGTAACTGACTACATTACACAGGCAAACGCCTTATAAAACAAACTTTTCATTGCCCTGCGACCTAAATTATTCTTTTGATTTTTCTAACACTTAGCGCTCAAAAACGCAGGCAAAAAAGTCTCACTAATAAGTAGCTTACGCCCATACCAATCATAACGAGTTTGCCGCTGCCAGCCCTCTAATGTATGAAAGATTAGACGCTGATTGGGTAAAGTGCGGCAACGCTTAAATAAAACATAACCGATTGGCGTGCCTTTGAGCTGCTGCAAACGGCGTGCGCTACCTTTTAAACTAACCAAGGGAAAAATACTTTGCGCTTGCACCCATGGCTGCACCTCATTGCCATATAGCTGCGTCTCGCGCACCCACGCCAATAACGGACGGTTTAACGCCTGCCTCTGCATACCTAACTGCTTTTTTTGGCTCAAGGATAATAACCGATAGCCCTCAAAGCGACGCTCGACACGTAACGGTTGCCCTGCTTTTGCTTCAAGCATAGCAGTGAGCGAGCCTTCGGTATTGAGAAAATCTAATAGCTCAATGGGAGCAGATAACGGGATAGAACAAGAAAAATTATGGGTCATATTTGACAGCTGATAAGGCACTATTAAGTAAAAAGTTATTGAGTATAAAATGACTAAGAAACGTCTTATCAGGCATTAATCATTGTCATTAAGCGTTGGCATATTATCGATGTTAAACGGCAATGCATCATGCGCTTGCTTGCGATATTGCGCCATATGCAGGCGATCTTTTGCGCAAAAATCGGCAATTGCAGGTACGAAGCGCGGATCATAAATGCGGTGTATAGAATGCGTTTTGGTCGGAATAAAACCCCGTATTAATTTGTGCTCGCCTTGGGTACCTGGGTCAAAATAAATCAAATTTTGCTCAATCGCAAATTCAATCCCTTGATAATAACATAGCTCAAAATGTAAGCTATCAAATTCACCAAGCGCGCCCCAGTAGCGACCATATAAAGTTGCATGGTCATTTTGATCGTCGCTGTCAGCCTTATCATATAAGAATAAACTACTCGCGATAATCTCTCCATTGGCATCTACCGCTTGCGCTAACATGAGATGTTCAGGCATATTCTTCGCTAATGTCATAAAAAAGTCGATGTTTAAATAAGGCTGCTGGCCGCGAACCGCATAAGTCATGACATAACAATGATAAAACGCTTTCCAATCAGCGTCCGTAATATCTTCACCACATTTACGATAACAGTGGATATTTTGTTCAGCGACTTTTCTGCGCTCAGCGCGAATAGTCTTACGTTTTTTCGCTTTGAGCGTTGCCAAAAAATCTTCAAAATCAGTAAATGGCTGACCATTTTGCTGCAAGTCTTTATTTTGCCACAAAAACTGACAGCCTTGACGCTCAAGTATAGGGTTGTTGACCGCCAAACTTGCAATCTCAGTGTCTGTCATTCTTGCTGGAGTAGTTATCTTATCGGCAGGCAATAAAGTGGTTGCAAGTTGTGCCAATTCAGCGGTGACAAATAGCCCATGCCAGCTTGACGCTCCTACCTGCTGTGCAATATCATCCACCCCTGCTATGACCGTCTTGACAATGTCAGCGCTAAGGGTTTCACCCGCTGCCAGCCACAACCTCTCGCCCGTAATCGGTGTATAAGGCGAGCTTGTCACAAGACGCGGATAATAGTCAAGACCATACTGTGCATAAGCTTGTGCCCAAGAATGATCAAAGACAAACTCGCCACGATGATGGCTTTTGACGAATATCGGCATGACCGCGACAGACTGCGACAGCTCTTTTGATGTTATCATGGTATCGTCTATCGCTTTACTGTCACTATTAGTATCATCTGTACGATAGACTAAAATAAAGATAGGTAGCCACCCTGCTTGCTCCCCAATTGCGCCCGTCTCTATTAGTGCCTGCCAAAAGGCAAACGACATAAAAGGCGTATCAGGCATTTGCCAATCCACTTGCTGCTGCCAGCTGGTATCATTAAGTAACGCATACTGTAGATTCATAATAGTCACACTATTTTTTATTGGTGATTTAGCGTATCAAACGGTACTGATTTTGCTGTCACAATTTGCAAAATTGCAAGGGTTTACTCTCAAGTTTTAACCTTTACTATAGATACGACGCCTATCTTAAAGTAACATAAAATAGCCATATCCAAGCATGAAGATGGCTTCGCTCAATATTTTTTCAACACCACTGCAATGTGTTTATTTATTAATTGCATTTTTACTAGGTATGACAGCCGTATAAAGTATGCTTTAAAGAATACTAACGGTATGGAAAGGATGATATTGAAGCTGATGACTGGTAGAATAACGTTATTACCAGCTTAATATAATTTGAATACATAGGATATGAGCGAAAATAGTATACTTAGTTCATGATACGAGATTGACAAGCTATCGGGTTTATAGTGAATCAACTATATAAAATGTTGATGATAGCTATACAGTCTATTATGGCATGAAGCCTTTATAGCTTTATTAAATTATATTGAAGTTTTACTATTAACTACTGACTAAAGGAATAACATATTACAATGTCAAAAATTATTTATACAAAAACTGACGAAGCCCCAGCGCTTGCAACCTTGTCCTTCTTACCTATCGTTAAAGCTTTTACGCAAACGGCAGGGATCGAAGTTGAGACCAGTGATATCTCTGTTGCAGCGCGTGTGTTGGCTGAATTTCCAGAATACCTGACTGAAGAGCAGCGTGTTCCTAATAATCTTGCAAAGCTGGGTCAACTAACGCAAGATCCTAATGCCAATATTATCAAATTGCCTAACATCAGCGCCTCTGTACAGCAGCTAAAAGCGGCGATCAAAGAGCTACAAAGTAAAGGCTACGCGCTACCTGATTTTCCAGATGAGCCAAAAACCGACGAAGAAAAAGAGATTCGTAGACGCTACGGTAAAAGCTTAGGCAGCTCGGTTAACCCTGTACTACGCGAAGGCAACTCAGATCGCCGTGCACCGAAAGCGGTTAAGAACTTTGCGCGTAAGCATCCTCACTCGATGGGCGAGTGGAAACAGTGGTCACAAACGCATGTGTCGCACATGCACAGTGGCGACTTTTATGATGGCGAGCAATCGATGACTCTAGACAAAGCGCGTAACGTACGCATGGAGTTATTACTTGACGATGGCACCACAAAGATCTTAAAGCCTGAGCTTGCGCTACAAGACAAAGAAGTCATTGATCTTATGTTTATGAGCAAAAAAGCATTGCTTGAGTTTTATGAGCGTGAAATGGAAGATTGCCGTGAAGCGGGTATCTTATTTTCACTGCACGTAAAAGCCACCATGATGAAGGTATCGCACCCTATCGTGTTTGGACATGCGGTTCGAATTTACTACAAAGACGCCTTTGAAAAACATGGTGCTCTTTTCGATGAGCTAGGTATCAATGTTAATAATGGTATGGCAAGTTTATACGAGAATATCGCAGAGCTACCAGCAAGCAAGCGTGAAGAGATTGAGCAGGATTTGCATGCTTGCCAAGAACATCGTCCACGTTTGGCGATGGTTGACTCATCAAAAGGTATTACCAACTTCCATTCACCAAGCGACATTATTGTAGATGCTTCTATGCCTGCGATGATTCGTAATGGTGGTAAAATGTGGGGCGCTGATGGCAAGCTGTATGATTGTAAAGCGGTCATGCCTGAGTCTACCTTTGCCCGTATTTATCAAGAAATGATTAATTTTTGTAAATGGCATGGCAACTTTGACCCAACGACCATGGGAACTGTTCCTAACGTGGGTCTTATGGCGCAAAAAGCCGAAGAGTATGGCTCACACGATAAAACTTTTGAATCAAGCGATGCAGGTATGGCGCGTATCGTCGATATCGATACCGATGAAGTATTGCTTGAGCAGCGTGTCGAAAAAGGCGATATCTGGCGCATGTGCCAAACTAAAGATGCGCCGATTCAGGACTGGGTAAAACTTGCCGTACGCCGCGCGCGCGACTCAGATACGCCCGTTATCTTTTGGTTAGACCCTTACAGACCGCATGAGAACGAGCTCATTAAAAAGGTCAGAACTTATCTAAAAGATTACGATACCGAAGGGCTACATATTGAGATTATGTCACAGGTCCGCGCCATGCGTTACACCCTAGAGCGTGTTGCTCGCGGTCTCGATACGATTTCTGCGACAGGTAACATCTTAAGGGATTATCTGACCGATTTGTTCCCTATTTTAGAATTAGGAACCAGTGCGAAGATGTTGTCAGTAGTACCGCTCATGAAAGGAGGCGGTTTGTTTGAGACGGGCGCAGGTGGCT
Source organism: Psychrobacter sp. (assembly GCA_029264635.1). Lineage (GTDB taxonomy): Bacteria > Pseudomonadota > Gammaproteobacteria > Pseudomonadales > Moraxellaceae > Psychrobacter. The sequence goes on from JARIAA010000109.1 coordinate 7,498, forward strand.
CTGCTCCAAAACACGTCGAACAGCTCGTAGAGGAAAACCATTTGCGCTGGTATTCACTGGGTGAGTTTTTAGCCTTAAACGTCTCGCTTGAACATTTGGCAAAAAACGACGACAACGCTAAAGCTCAGGTATTGGCGGATACGCTGGATAAAGCCACCGAGAAGCTACTATTGAATGACAAGTCGCCATCGCGCAAGACAGGCGAGCTTGACAACCGTGGCAGTCACTTCTATCTGGCTAAGTATTGGGCAGAAGAGCTGGCCGCACAAGATCAAGATAGTGATTTAAAGGCGAAGTTTGCTCCACTTGCCAAAAATCTTGAAAGCAACGAAGACGCTATCATCAAAGAGCTAAACGCGGTGCAAGGCAAACCAGTCGACATCAAAGGCTACTACTATGCTGATGAAGAACTGGCTGAGCAAGCCATGCGTCCAAGTAAAACCTTTAATGATGCTATCGCATCGTTATAATCATGAGTCTATGATTCTTAAGCGATGAGCTGTTTGTACAATCTATCTTTTTAAGTATGCTTAAGTCATCATCCATAAAATACCCCAAAGATCTAGTATCTTTGGGGTATTTTATTGCTTCTAACAATAAGACGTATGTGACGCTAATCTTTACTGACCGCCATTATGAGATTTTTTAAAACTGTCATAAAAAACTATCTGCACCAGTAGATGGCGGCTGTCTGAATCAGGATTAACCAATCACAAAAGCATAACTATACATTCATGTGTTTAATAATGGCTTTACCAAACTCAGAAGTACTGAGCACAATAGCATCTGGCATCCAGCGCTCAAAGTCATCAGTCACGGTTTTATTTGCAATTGTTCCATGATTGTATATTAGATGACGCACGCAAGCTCAATACTCTGTTATGCTAGCCACGTTATTATAATTGAAGCATTAAAAACGTCTGCTTCATAAAAAAAGCACAATCAGAGTAGTATGGCCAGCTAAACAATTGATTCCTTTAATACTGTTCTAGGTAAAAAATATTTTAAATGCTCTTACTTATGGTACTAAAACAGGCCAATCGATGTTAAGGTTTTTAAGATATCAAGCCTATGTAAGTACCAATACTATAAATACCATTTTACTAGTATGGCTTTACATATAAAGACTATTTTTGATCTTAACTACTGCTATTTACTCCAACTAACTTTTCTTAATTTGTTTTTTTCTTGGATATAATCACTCTATGTCGACATCCAGTCTCATCTTATTTAATAAGCCTTATGGGGTACAAAGCCAGTTTCGCGATGACAGCAACAACGACCATACCACCTTATCGCAATATTTCACTGATAAGTCATTACGAGTCGCTGGTCGACTTGATGCGACCTCAGAGGGTTTGCTGATTTTGACCAGTGATGGACGAGTAAACAAAGCGATTACTCACCCACCAAAAGCCAATAAGGGAGAAAAACAAGGTAAGACTTATTTGGTACAAGTTGAGGGTATCCCTACCGCTGAGCAACTCCATAAGCTGCAAAAAGGGGTGGTTCTCAAAGACGGTAAGACCCTGCCTGCCGACATCGAGCCGTTAAGTGAAGAGGAGCTGCCAATGTCCTTATGGAGACGTGATCCGCCAATACGTGAGCGTAAAAGTGTGCCAGATTCATGGCTGATGCTGACCATTTATGAAGGAAAGAACCGCCAAGTCAGGCGTATGACCGCCCATGTTGGCCTGCCTTGCCTGCGCTTGATTCGTTGGTCTGTCGCAGGGTTTGAATTGGGCAATCTAAGCGTTGGTGAGTTTGTACGTATCCATTTAAATAATGAGCATTATCAACGATTGGG
>JARIAA010000161.1 GCA_029264635.1 Psychrobacter sp.
CCAGCAGCCTGATTCTTTTTTTAAAGAGGCAAGTTTATGTCAGCACCACAGCCTAACAAAATCCCTGTTCAGCAGATCGATCTAGATGCCACCAAGCATCGTGTCCATCCGCGCTTTGTAAAGGGGTTTTACCAGAATATCCGTGTGATCACTATGTATGCGCTTTTGGCTGCATTTTTACTATTGCCTTGGCTGCGCTATAACGGTAGGCAGGCTATTTGGTTCGATGTGCCCTCACAGCAATATTATATATTTGGTTTGACGTTTTTGACCCAAGATTTTTATTATTTATGCCATCAGACTGATTCTTTTTTTAAAGAGGCAAGTTTATGTCAGCACCACAATCCAATAGAATTCCCGTCCAGCAGGTTGATCTCGATGCTACTAGACATCGTGTTCACCCGCGGTTTGTAAAGGGTTTTTACCAGAATATTCGTATTATTACTATGTATGCGCTTTTAGCTGCATTCTTATTATTGCCGTGGCTGCGTTATAATGGACGCCAAGCACTTTGGTTTGATGTGCCATCACAACATTATTATATTTTTGGTCTGACCTTTTTAACTCAAGATTTCTACTATATTGCAGCGTTTGCCATCATTTCCGCTTTTACTCTTTTTATGGTAACGGTTTATGCAGGCAGAGTTTGGTGTGGTTACGCTTGCCCGCAAACGATTTGGACACATTTATATCAACATGTTGAAAAATGGGTTATTGGAGATCGTAACAAACGAATCAAGTTTGATAAATCACCCATGGGCCTGACAAAGATATCTAAACGTCTACTAGTGTATTTTATCTGGTTTGTGTTCTCAGTTATAACCGCAGCCACCTTTGTCAGCTATGTCGCAGGCACCGACTATATTTATCATAGCTGGCAGATGGTAGGCTTTATTCCATTGCCAGACTGGCCTACTTGGATATGGGTCTCGATGTTTATCTTTACCTTTGCCACTTATGCCAATGCAGGCTATATGCGTGAGCAGATGTGTATCCAAATCTGTCCTTATGGCCGTTTTCAAAGTGTGATGTTTGATAAAGACACACTTGTGGTTTCCTATGATTATGATCGCGGTGAACCGCGCGGTCCACGTAAAAAAGGCACCAATCCTGAAGATTTAGGCGACTGTATCGAGTGCCAGATGTGTGTGCAGGTCTGTCCGACTTGTATTGATATTCGTGATGGTTTACAAGTCGCTTGCATTCAGTGCGCGGCCTGTATCGATGCTTGTAACGAGATTATGGATAAAGTGGGCTATCCACGCGGACTGATTCGCTATACTACAGAACGCCAGTTAGCGGAGAAAGAAGATACCCGAGTACTTAGCCCTCGCCTTTTTGCTTATTTAGCGTTGCTCGCTGTATTATGCGGCGGGGTTATCTATGCTTTGAGTGGCCGAGTACCCTTAGAGATTGACATTCGCCGTGACCGTAATCAGTTGTCCTCTATGAATGCTCAAGGCATGATTGAAAATAGTTACATTGTTAAATTAACCAATAAAACCCAAGATGAGCATATTTATAAAATTACTTTAGAACCAGAAGATGGTTTAAGCTTACAGCTGCGTTTTAACGATGTACCATTAGAAGCGGGTGAAAGTTTTGATATGCCAGTCAGTATTTATGGTGATCCTGAAATCGTCGATAAAGGTCAAACGCCAGTCACTTTAAATGTCGTTAGTGAAGACGGTAAGTATAACGTGAGTAAACAAAATATCTTCACGACGCAAGGTCAGTAAACGGTTGCTAACCCAGTCTCATAGTTTTTGTCAGTCAGTTATTGCTAATAGTTGACTGGTTGTTGATTATTATTAACCTGACTACATTTAGCATTCAGGTTCATCAGTTGATATGGTTAATAGGTATTTTATGTCTACTCAAGCACCAAACTTCAAGCATCAAGACCGTCAGCCATGGTACAAAAACTATATGGTGATTATTTTTGTCATCGGTATGCCAGCTTTTGTAGTGGTCGCTTGCATCTGGTTTGTTTATTACTCTTATCAGATTCGTGATAGCGTCGTACGTGATGATTGGTATATGGATGGGAAGACGCTCTATCATGATGTGTCACGTGACAAGCTTACTTATGATTTAGATCTGCATGGTAAGATGCAGTTTGCCGATAATGGTGATATTACTTTTTATCTAAATTATCCAGAGCAAAGCTTACAAACGGGTAAACTGCTTAACGGACAACCGCTGACTTATCCTGACCAATTAGATCTCTCTATCTCTCACGCAACCGATGTCAAAAAGGATCGTGATGTGGTACTAAAACATCAAGAAGGTAACAAGTATAGCGCCCAAGTAGATATTGATCCTGTCAAAGCCAAATATTATTTACAAGTCAGTAATGAAGGTAAAGACGATTGGCGCATGCAAGATGTGGCGAAATTACCGCGTCCAGAGGTCAGCTTCAATCCTTTAGCGGTATTTTCTGACAACTAGTTTGACTTAGCTAGAGTCGCTCTTGAATAAAAAACCCGCTATTAACTATTAATAAGCGGGTTTTTTATTGCAATAAACTAATGATACTTGAACAATAGCGCTTTAAACTATCAAATAACAGGATTGATTGTCGGGATTTTCTGCGTTATGTGGCTTTTTTTTACTGCTTCCTGCCCTGCTTCTATTTGTTCATTACGGGCAAATTTTGGATGAAAAGTTTGTGTCTTTGGTGCTACAGGTAAGCCGATCTCAGCCAAGCTATCGGTCTGCCCTGCTTGGATATTATCACCCTCAAATAAGCGCTCATTGCTATCACGATCAAGGCTCAATGTTTCAAAATCGAATAACTCACGATCTGCTAATTGTGATGGTGCCACATTTTGCATGGCTTTGAAGATAGAAGCCAGACGCTGCGGATGGGCATCATCCCATTCGCGTAGCATATCATTAATAATTGCTCGCTGTAGATTGGTTTGGCTACCGCATAAATTACAAGGAATAATGGGAAACGCTTTTAAGCGTGCATATTCGATGATGTCTTTTTCTTCAACGTAGGCCAGCGGACGTATAAGCAGGTTTTGTTTATCATCGCTGAGCAGTTTTGGTGGCATCGATTTTAGCGCGCCACCATGGAATAGATTTAAAAAGAAAGTGGCGAGCATATCATCGCGGTGGTGGCCAAGGGCAATTTTAGTTGCGCCAATTTGTTTGGCAAAACCATATAGTGAGCCACGGCGCAAACGTGAACAGGCCGAACAGTAGGTTTTACCTTCTGGCACTACGCTTTTGACAATGCTATAAGTATCTTTTTCTAAAATATAATGGGCAATGCCTTGCTCATTTAAGTAATTGGGCAAAACATCCTCAGGATAACCTGGTTGCTTTTGATCGAGATTGACTGCGACGATATCGAAGTTGATGGGCGCAATACGCTTCAATAGCAGCAAAATATCAAGCAGCGTATAACTGTCCTTGCCACCTGACACACAAACCATCACAACATCGCCATCTTCGACCATATTAAAATCACGAATTGCCCACGATACTTGGCGGCGCAGCTTTTTTTGTAGCGTGCGAAATCGTGCAGAATCCGCAGGCGCTTGTACGTCAGCTTGCTCATTACCTAAATCTACTTTAATATTTACGTCATCATCTTCTATATCATAAAGGTCAGACTCTACGGTATGACTATCAAAGTCAGTATTAGCAGACAATTGGTCGAACTGAGACATCATTTGTGGTATAAATAAGGGCGCTGCGGTCATAAACTACTCTATATCTTTACAAGGATGATTTTAGCTTAAAGCACTTTGCAGTAAACTTGAGCATAAAGTGAATGACTGCTGATACTTTAAAACAGCGATGATTATAACAAAAAATGCTTTCAAGCTTATACTGGTTCCCAAAACTTATCGTCTTTATGCTTCTCTTCTTCATGTTTCTATAATAATAGAAGTATTTTTGCTAAAATAGCCGTTTTTCCTACTTTAATAATAGACATGACTATGACTAACGGTACGACGCAAACTCCTGGTAAGAACCCAGAAAACGATACTGACTTGAATGGACTTTACAAAAGTCAAAATGCCGTGGTGCTCTTATCAGGTGGGCTTGATTCCGTAACTTGTTTGTATTGGGCAAAGGCACATTATGCTTCTGTGACGGCGGTCAGTTTTAACTATGGTCAGCGTCACAATAGTGAGCTTGTCGCTGCCAAAGCCATCGCCAAGCGCGTAGCAGTTAATCATCGCATTATTGATATCGACATTGCTCAGCTTGGTGGCTCGTCGCTAACTGATCATAGTATGAGCATTCCTGACGGCGATGCTAATAAATTTCCCAATAAAAAATACGACAAGATTGACAATGACACTATCCCAAATACCTATGTACCTGCACGTAACACTATCTTCTTATCTTACGCTTTGGCAGTAGCAGAAGTAACAGATGCTACTCATATCGTCATTGGGGTAAGCTCTGTCGATTATTCAGGCTACCCTGACTGCCGTCCTGAATATATTGCTGCTTTTGAACAGATGGCAAATCTTGCCACTAAGGCTGGGGTAACTGGTCACCGTTTGAGTATCCAGACACCGCTACAAAGACTTTCCAAAGCCCAAACGATTGAGCTTGGTTTGTCGTTTGGCATTGACTATGGGCAAACAATTTCTTGTTATCAAGCAGATATAGACGGTCTTGCGTGCGGTATTTGTGACAGCTGCGTCCTACGCCGTCAAGGCTTTATCCAAGCTGGGGCTGCCGACCCTACGCATTATAAAACTTAATCCCAACACCAGACTGAACTTAAGTTAATATCTAACGCTAAGATGGAAAGTATCAAATACAGTTTTGGTAACATATAAGCGTAACATTTAATTGCATCAAGACAGCAAGCGCGTGGTGTTTTTTGACAACGATAATTGCTATGGTATAAATCTTTATGTCGCTATCAGATGATATTGCACAGAAAAACTTAAATGAATACTTAGCTCATACGAGTATTACTTATTTGGCGTTGTTTTAGCCTACATACGCTCATCTTTACAAGAGAATATTTATGAAGTTATTAAAGATACTACCTTTAGCCATCATAGGTTTTATAGCAATACCGCAAGCAAATGCTGCCGATATCAAACAGGAAAATATTAATACCTGTATCAACGGCGCGGTCAAATATAAAGTCGCTGATAAAAGTACGGCGACTAAGCTCTGTAACTGTACCATCGGTGTACGCAGTAATATGACTATCGGTCAGATGTGGGAAATTGAGAGCTACGCAAAGGATAAAAAAGACCCATCAGGCCTACCTTACGTAAAAAAAATGCAAAAAGACTTGCAACAGTGTACCCAAGGCCTAGACTTAAAGCAGCCTCAAAAACCTGCTTAAATCTTTCACTAAATATACATCATCTATAAGACTGGCAAGTGTCAGTCTTTTTTATTAAAAAACGTAAAGACTTAAACTTATCTATTATTTCTGCTAATCTAATAGAAATAAACTCATAAACGAGCAATACTTACAAGGAATTTGCCATGGCTACACCGAGCACTGACGTCATCGCTCTACCCGATTTTCCAGTAACGATCGTACGTAATCTTGATGGCAATTTTATCCAAGATGACATCAGCTTAAAAGAGATGGTTGCACACACTCATAAAGGCCTTATCCTTTACTTTTATCCTAAAGACGATACGCCAGGTTGTACTATCCAAGCGACAGAATTTACTGAGCACCTGAGCACCTTTGATAAACTTGGTTATGACATCGTTGGCATATCAAGAGACAGTGTTGAATCTCACCAGAAGTTTATAACTAAGTACGATTTACAGATTCCACTAATAAGTGATAGCGATGAAAAATTATGTCAATACTTTGATGTGATTAAAGAAAAAAACATGTATGGTAAAATGACTATTGGGCTTGTACGCTCTGCATTTGTATTTAGTAAAGAGGGGGAGCTTATCCACGCACAGCGTAACCTACAGGCAAAAGGCTATACTCAACGTTTGCTTGATACTTTAGCGACTTAGCACCAAAATAAAAGATTGTTGATATTACTATGACTGTTGGGGTGTCAAAAAAAGCTTAACCAACATAGACTGCTTTATCATAAATGTTAGTTAAGCGCTTTTTTACCTGTTTTATATTAAATTCTCATAAACCCTAGATCTTGATTATTAAACTTATAAAGGTTTGGAGCAATGAGCCTTAAATCACTACTGGGCACACCAAACCATTTAGCCAAGGTTGCTGAATACTGGTCAATAGAGGTTGTCGGCAGTAATCGTCCCTGACCTGTATCTTCTGCAGTATTGAGACCAATCTCAGGGCTTTTACCATAAAAATCTCTACCATTAACAGCGCCACCTATAATCATATGATGACTTCCCCAACCATGATCAGAGCCATTATCGTTGCTACTAAACGTACGACCAAAATCTGATGACGTAAACGTAGTGACATTTTGAGTCATGTTCATCTCTTCGGTCGCTTCATAAAAACTTGCCAAGGCTTCATCAATCAAAGACATCAGTTTGTCGTGTCTATTTAATAAGTCAGAGTGAGTATCAAAACCTTCGAGAGTGACAAAAAATACTTGTCTTTTGACACCAAAGTGAGCTCTTGTTTTGATTAACTTTGCAACGACTTCTAGTTGCGCCGCTAATGAGTTATTAGCCGAAAACTTGGTGTTAAAACTTCCTGCACTCTTTAAAGCTTGGGACATCGAGTCTTCAGCTTCCATTGAGCGCTTGGTAACAGAATTAAGATGGCTCTCCATAATATTGAAACGCTCTGACGTAATTAACTCCTTTAGTGCCAACGCACATTTTTGTGAGCCATAAAGTTTGGCATTTTCTTTTGCATATGAGATGGGAATAATACCACCCGTATCGATATTCAGCGGAATGGTTTGCTGACCTGTCAAGAACAGCGAGTTATTAGCAGTGCTAATACAAGAGAACATAGATTGTGAGTTTTGGCTTAAAATCAAATCCCCTATTTGTCCACCCCATCCTTCTTTAAAGGCATTAGAAGTGGCATTTTGTGCAGTTTGCCAAGCCTTTTTCTGAGTAGAATGAGAAAATAACATGGCTGGTAGAGGCACTGTTT
>JARIAA010000163.1 GCA_029264635.1 Psychrobacter sp.
GTTGGATTGGCAAAGGATTTAAAGCCTGCCAGCTTGAGAGATTTTAGGCGCATGAAATATCGATAAACTTAGCAAAAACAGGCGGCTATTCTACCGCAAATTGTGACGAGTTTTTAGAGTTTGTAAAGAATGCTATAATGGGGCTGAAAATTTGCCTCATTCATCTAAATAATAACAATTAAGGCCATGACAATGACTGATTATAATCCGCAAGCATTGCAGCAAAAATATGAAGAATGGTGTGAGCTACATCGTCAGCAGCTTGAAGCGCAGGACCAGTTTGTGCGCGCCGAAGCCTTGCAAAATGAGTTGAAAGAGTATTATCTCAATCCGCAATGGATGACAGACCGTGAAGCGGATCTGCCCATTGAGCACTCGGGTAAAGAGTACTCTATCTTTAGTGAAGATGCACTGTGGAGTATGCTCAGCGACCATGATGAGCTCGCCAGAAAGTGGATGCGTTTGGGGCTGGATGCGATTGATAAGAAGTAGAATTCTAAATCACCTCAATCTCATTTAACAACAGCTGCCCGCCTGCAAATAATAACAATATGCCAAAGGCACGCTTAAGCGTGAGCGCAGGCAATACATGAGCAAGCTTGACACCCACTTTTGCCATTGCAAAACTGGCGACGGAAATACATAAAAATCCCGTGATATGGACAAAGCCTATCGTGCCCTCAGGCAGATTGATGACGTCTTGACCGAACCATGCAAAGCCTATCGCACCAGCGACGGCAATATCAGCACCGACCAGACTAACGATAACTAAACCCAATATCATTTTGCGCCATACTTCCCAGCGCACGCCGCCGCGCTTATTATGCGCAGTTAAAAAGCTGATTGAGGTCACTACAATCGTCGCCAGTGACGTGCCAACCACTAAATGCGTGACTACTTCGGGTGAAAAACCATAAGCGGCAAAAATCTATACCAGCGCAGGTACGATAATCATGCTGCCACCGACACCAAATAACCCAGCAAGCACAAACCATACATATAGCATCATAGAGCTCCCTTTCATTATGGTTATTCTTATAGGATAATAGCCCGCGTATTTGTGTCGTAAGCTATCAAGCTGTGTCTGGTCAGGAGCTGATATTTGCCACTTTTAACAATCGCATTAGTATATCAAGACTCTATCAAACATTATATTAACGAGAGCGACTAAACTTATGCTGCCATCTGTCCATTTAGCTGAGCTTACTCATCGCCATGTAACTAGCAGCGCCTCTACCAATAGCGAGCTGATAGCCGCTGTACAAGATGGCACGCTAAACGCCGCTGAAAAGCATCTCTTAACGGCTGAGAGCCAAAGTGCAGGGCGTGGACAGCGAGGCCGCTCATGGCAATCACCGCACGGCAATGTTTATCTGTCGTTATATCATCCAGTGCATATGTCCATCAGTGGTTTGCTATCGTTAATCATCGGCGTTGAGCTGGCAAAAATGCCTGTTATCCAAATAGTAAATGAGCAATTACGCGCGCAAGGTTTAACCCCTATTGGTGTCAAATGGGCCAATGACTTAGGCTTTTATCAAAAATCGCCTGCATTAAAAGCAGCTGAACTGGACACACAAATTATTCAATTTCATAAGCTTGCTGGCATTTTAATCGAACCGGTTTGGCAAGCAGGGAAATTGGTTGGCGTGGTTATGGGCGTTGGATTAAATGTACAAAACACACCCAAACTAACGACGCAGACTTGTGAGGGCATGAGTTATCAAGCGATTAGCTTACAAGATATTTATAAAATGCTCGCGTCAGATAACACAAACCACTTACCAACCTTACAAATACTTTATCAGCAAATTAGTGAGGCATTACTGGCGGCCATGACGCGCTTTGAGCACTTTGATATTGAAAGGCCAACTGGGCATACTTATTATCTAGATAGTTTTTTGCAAGAATTTGCGACTATGGATGCACTGGCAGGTCTACGATTACGTGTCACCCAAGACCACGATGATAAAGCCCGTGTCATTACTGGGTGGGCGTGTCATATTGATACAAACGGATGTTTGCAATTACGTGAAGATAACGGTAATATTTCTGCGCTTTTTACGGGTCGTATTGATGTGGTACGTGACGCGTAAACCACCTACTTAACGAGCACCATACAAAGGGATTTTTATGCTCTGGTTAGATCTTGGCAATACCCGTTTAAAATACTGGCTCACCGATGATATCGGCCAGATAGTTGCGCACGATGCCAAGCAGCACTTGCAAGCGCCGGCCGAACTACTTATGGGTCTGACCGATCGTTTTGAGCGTTATGCGCCCGACTTTATCGGTATCTCGTCTGTACTAGGTGACGAGCTAAACGTAAAAGTATCAGAGACTTTGAGTCGGCTAGATATTCCTTTTGAATTTGTCCATGTCGATGCCGCCCACCCGCTCATGAAGAGCGCCTACAACGACGAACAGCTTGGCTGCGATCGTTGGCTCCAGATGCTGGGCGCTGTCGATAAGAAAAAACGTCAATGCGTGATTGGCTGCGGCACAGCGGTGACAATCGATTTGATTGACCACGCTGAGCATTTAGGCGGTTATATTTTTCCGAGCATCTATCTACAACGTGAGTCGCTATTTTCGGGCACTAAGCAAATTACCATCTCTAACGGTACTTTTGATAGCGTCAGTCAAGGCACTACCACGCAAGATGCGGTCCATCGCGGGATATTACTATCCATCGTCGGTGCCATCAATGAGATTAGCCATCGTCATCCCAATTTTGAGCTCATCATGACAGGGGGTGATGCTCATATCATTGCACAGCATATCAATCGTTCAGTGCGCCTGCGAGAGGATTTACTGTTAAATGGTCTGGCGCGTTATTTTGATCATAGTAAACAGACCTAGTCTTTTGAGAGTTGTAATAAATAAAAAAAGCAGGTCGTTTTAAGCGACCTGCTTTTTTTATAGCTTAAATAATTCTTACGTCGTCTCGTTAAATAGCTCACGTCCGATTAGCATACGGCGAATCTCACTAGTACCCGCGCCAATCTCGTACAGCTTAGCATCACGCCAAAAACGTCCAAGCGGATACTCATTAGTATAACCATTTCCGCCAAAGATTTGGATGCCCTCACCTGCCATCCAAGTAGCTTTTTCGGCACACCAGAGAATCACACTGGCGCAGTCTTTACGTACCTCTCGACTATGACCAGCACCGCGCTGATCGAGCATATCGAGATTTTTGCTGACGGTATATAAAAAGCTGCGTCCCGCTTGCAAGATGGTATACATATCCGCGACTTTACCTTGAATAAGCTGAAACTCTCCAATCGCTTGCCCAAACTGCTTGCGGTCGTGGATATAAGGGACGACATTGTCCATGACCGCTTGCATAATACCGATAGGACCTGCGGCTAACACCGCGCGCTCATAATCAAGCCCACTCATGAGTACCTTGACGCCTTCGTTTAGTCCGCCCAAGATATTTTCTTTAGGGACTTCGACGTTGTTAAAGGTCATCTCACCCGTATGGCTACCGCGCATGCCGAGCTTATCTAGCTTTTGCGCCGTACCAAAGACTTTCATACCTTTTTCAACGATAAATGCCGTCATGCCTTTGCCGCCAAGCTCTGGATTGGTTTTGGCATAAACCACCATCACATCCGCATCAGGACCATTAGTAATCCACATCTTGCTGCCGTTTAGCACATAATGACCGTCTTTTTCTTCCGCTTTGAGTTTCATACTGACCACATCTGAGCCAGCGCCCGTTTCACTCATCGCCAGTGCACCGATGAACTCTCCACTGATGAGCTTGGGTAGATATTTTTGTTTTTGCGCCTCTGACCCATTGCGTTTGATTTGGTTGATACATAAGTTTGAATGGGCACCATAGCTCAGGGCAACAGAGGCAGAAGCACGACTAATCTCTTCCATCGCGACCATATGGGCGACATAACCCATGTCAGCACCGCCATACTCTTCTGGAACGGTAATACCATGCAAACCAAGCTCGCCCATTTTTTGCCATAAATCCATTGGGAACGCATCGCTGCTGTCGATGTCGCTGGCACGCGGGGCAATCTCATTAGCCGCAAACTGCTGTACTACATCACGTAACGCGTCGATATCTTCGCCAAGCTGAAAATTCAATCCAGGTAAACTCATAACGATTCCTTGTATTTTGATGTTTAATTTCTTAAAAATTTAAGTCAATCTAAAAAGAGCTCATATAGCTGGTACAAATTTTTATCGATTGCTGTGCGACTTCGTCACTCTAGAGGCTTTAAAAAATCTATACCCGCTACCAAGCTACTTACTAATTCATTTAGATTATATGATGTAAATTATGATTAGCGGTATTTATGATCTAACTAGTTAGGATTGACGCTTATTAATCAACGCACGCGCCACACTTGACCCATTACGGCGACCTAGAAAATCGCTGATACGCTCGCCTGCCACGACCAGTTTGTCCAAATCAATACCAGTGCTGATGCCCATACCGTGCAGCATATAAACGACATCTTCGGTTGCGACATTGCCCGTTGCACCTTTGGCATATGGACAACCGCCAAGTCCCGCCACTGAGGTATCAAATTCGCTGACACCCATTTGTAAGGCCGCCAAGGTATTACTGACGGCTTGTCCATAAGTATCATTAAAATGCCCTGATAACATGCTGATATCAGCGTACTCTAAAGCGGCTTGCAGGGCGCGCTGTACTTTAAACGGCGTACCAACACCAATCGTATCGGCAATGCCAATCTGCTCTGAACCAATCTCAACCAAACGCTTGGTCACATACGCAACTTGGCTAGGATCAATCTCGCCTTCATAGGGGCAACCGACCGTACAGGAGATGACGCCGCGTACCTTGATACCCTGCGCTTTGGCAGCAGCAGCAACGGGTGCAAAACGCTCAATACTTTCATCAATACTGCAATTGATGTTTTTTTGGCTAAAGGTTTCACTGGCTGAGCCAAAGATGACGATTTCATCGGGACGATGCACAATGGCATTGTCAAAACCGCGCATATTGGGTACCAGTACCGAATAGCAAACGTCGTCATGACGTGTGGGCCCAAGTACTTCGAGCAGCGCGCTATTGTCGCCCATTTGTGGCACCCATTTTGGCGACACAAAGCTCGTCGCCTCGAGCTTTTTGACGCCTGCTGCGATTAAATCGTTGATAAGCGTTTGCTTAACGATGGTTGGCACCGTCATAGATTCGTTTTGTAAGCCATCACGAGGACTGACATCTACGATTCTGACGTGCTCTGGATAGGAGTGATTCATAGTTATTGTCCTTTTATTGTCCTTAAGCTTCGCTAGCTACCGTGTCAATACGCAACAACTCATCACCATCAGCAACTAAATCACCTGGCGCAAATAACAATTCTGCCACCACACCATCAGTCGGTGCGGTAATCGTGTGTTCGATTTTCATTGCTTCAATAACAGCAAGCGGCTCGCCCTTTTTCACACTATCGCCGACGGCAACTTTAAACGCGACGACCTGCCCTGGCATGGGTGATTTCAAACTACCGACTGCCGCAGACTCTTCGCCGACATGCGCCATGATATCAATCAGCGTAATCTCGTCACGACCGCTATCGGTGAACACATAAACGGTCTCATTATTTGTCCAGCTCTGCGCGTTAATACGAGCATCATTTAACCATAAGATATGATTATGGGTGTCAGTACTGGCATAGGTCACTTGACCTTCATAAACACTCTCTGTTGATGTATCTGAATGGCTGACGTCTTCATTTTCTATATTGTTATTGGCGGCGTCTTTCTCAAGGATAAGGGCAAAACTACTGAGATTATCGCTCTCTTTTTTGTTATTTGAACTATTTGCATTATGCCAATTGCTAATAGTTGCTTGGTACGCTTGCTCGTCATAGATTAAGCTGAACGATCTTGTATAATCGCTATAAGCACGAAAACCAGTTGGCTTACTAAATGGATCGTTATCTGTCCCTTGAACTGCCCTTTCACCCGCAAGCTGCTGGGCGATAGCAGTTACAACAAGCGTCGACAGATCAAGCGGATGCTGATTAAATAGCTCGTCTGCCTCACGTTCAATCAATGCCGTATCAAGATTGGCTTGACTAAACGACTCGGTATTAAGTACGTAGCGCAAAAACGCCACATTATTTGGCAAACCAACGATACGCATTTGTGCCAAAGCGCGATCGAGCTTCGCCAATGCTTGCGCGCGAGTAGGCGCATGCACAATAAGCTTAGCAATCATAGAGTCGTAGAACGGACTAATCACATCGCCTTCGCGTACGCCATCATCAATACGTACATCGGTAATGTCAAAGGTGCTGTGCTCAGGCTTTTGATAAGTAAATAAAGTACCCGTGGCCGGCAAAAAACCATTGTCAGGATTTTCAGCACAGATACGTGCTTCAATTGCATGACCGTTGATTGCCAGCTCGTCTTGTTTCTTCGGTAACGGCTTACCTTCTGCCACCAACAGTTGCCATTCGACCAAATCGACACCCGTAATGGCTTCACTGACTGGATGCTCAACTTGCAGGCGCGTATTCATCTCCATGAAATAAAAATTCATGGAATCCTTGCGCTGTTCCACGATAAATTCAACCGTGCCCGCACCGAAATAATTGACCGCACGCGCCGCTTCAATGGCAGCGATGCCCATTGCTTCTCGCATCGCCGCGTCAACACCTGGCGCAGGCGCTTCTTCTAACACTTTTTGATGACGACGCTGTACTGAGCAATCACGCTCAAACAAATGCACATAATTGCCATGCGTATCACCAAATACCTGGATTTCGATATGGCGTGGTTTTAGGGCGTATTTTTCGACTAATACTTGATCATCACCGAAGCTGGTAATCGCTTCACGGCGACAGGAATCTAGTAAGTCAATAAAATCGCTGCTCTCTTCAACGATACGCATACCTTTACCGCCACCACCCGCGCTCGCTTTAATCAGTACTGGATAGCCGATGCTGTCTGCCTGCTGCTGCAAAAATGCCGCATCTTGGTTTTCACCGTGATAACCTGGTATCAGTGGCACGCCAGCGGCTTCCATCAAACGCTTCGACTCAGATTTACCGCCCATGGCACGAATCGCATCAGCGGATGGACCAATAAAGACCAAGCCTGCATCCTGACAGGCTTGCGCAAAATCTGCATTTTCACTTAAAAAACCATAACCTGGATGAATCGCTTGTGCGCCAGCATCGAGGGCAATCGCAATGATAGCATCACCTTTAAGGTAGCTGTCTTTAGGCGCCGAACCACCCAGATAGACCGCTTCGTCACAGACAGCGACGTGCTTGGCCTCACGGTCAGCATCAGAATAAACAGCGACGGTACGGATACCTAGACGCTTGGCAGTGGCGGCAACTCGGCAGGCAATTTCACCACGGTTGGCGATTAGAATTTTAGAAAACATGACAGTCCTTATCGTTTAATCTATATCGTTTAATCTATAATTTGCAAAATTGTAGAAAGCTGGTGACGACTTTATTGTTTTTGAGTGACTTTTCTCGATATCATCAAATTTAAGCTCAGCTGAGAAAATCTTTAGCCATTAAGATAGTTAGCCATTAAGACAAAAGTGCCAATATGGTTTTAAAATCAGGTAAGCTGTCAAAATTGTTAGACGCTGTATCAACCTTAGGCAAACTAGAGTAATGACAACTGGACTTTGAGCTTAAGCAGAAATTAGCGACGACCTCTACAGCTACCGACTTATCAACTTCTAATAATCCTACGGGTATCCAATAATACTTATCGGCAAAGGCATTAGGAACAGGAGAGCCACAGTTTGTACAGAAGTGCGAGCTAAATCCTGTCTCTTTTTGCCAACTCTTTATCGTATTGCTCTTTATCCAGTTAAAATGCACCGCCTTAATAATGGTCGCTAGATTAGCACTTGAACCCGACTGTTTTTTGCACAATGAGCAGTGACATTGATAAATCTTAAAAGGGTCAGTCTGTACATCAAC
>JARIAA010000167.1 GCA_029264635.1 Psychrobacter sp.
CAGCAATTCTTGCTAGAATAATCGCAGTCTTCTAACCATTATTAAGTTCACTTATGCCTGCATTTGCTATTAAACCGCTTACGATTCTCCATACCTCCGACTGGCATTTGGGACGCAGACTTTATGGGCGTATGCGTTATGAGGAATTTGAAGCCTTTTTAAGTTGGCTACAAGAGACCATTAGCGCACAAAAAGTGGACGTACTTATCGTAGCTGGCGATATCTTTGATACCATGACCCCAAGTAACAGAGCCCAAGCGCTGTATTATGAGTTTTTGGGCAAAGTGTCAAAATCATGCTGTGAGCATATTGTCATCGTCGCGGGCAACCACGACTCCCCGACTTTTTTGGACGCGCCAAGTAATGTCTTAAAGTTTCTAAATGTCCATGTGATCGGTACGGCTTGTGAAGATTTAAACGACGAAGTCTTAATTTTAGACGCGGTTGATGGCACACCGCATTGTATTATCGCCGCTGTCCCTTATCTGCGTGACCGTGATGTGCGTAACAGTCAGGCTGGCGAGTCTGCGGATAGTAAAGATGCCAATGTCATCAAAGGCATCTGTGAACATTACAATGAAGTCGCTAGCATTGCCAAGGCCAAACAAGCTGATTTAATCAAACGTCATGAACGTCACATTCCTATCGTCGCCACAGGACATCTATTTGCAGCAGGCGGTACGACCACCGATGATGATGGTGTGCGTGAGCTTTATGTCGGCTCGCTTGGTAAAATATCCGCTGATATGTTCGATGATAGCTTTGATTATGTGGCACTTGGGCATTTGCACGTACCGCAGCGTGTCGGCGGTCGTGAGCATATCCGCTATTCAGGCTCACCTATTGCGATGGGCTTTGGCGAGGCTCGCCAGCAAAAACAGGTATTATTGGTGCAGTTTGGGGCAGAAGAAAAGTCTTTATCTGAGAGCACTATGGTTCAGCTTGCCAATACCGCAAGCAAGGTTGAAAAGTCAGTCGAAAAGGTTGCAAAAAAAGTAGCCACTCAAACGACTGAGTTTATGGACGATTTATTTGGCTTTGCTGACACAGCAGAGAACGAAGCAACAACCAAAGCAATTGCCCCAAACCGTTTTAACGAATCCATTTCTAGTCAGATAGACGCTATACCTATACAGGGTAATGACTCTACTTTAAATTCTAACCTCTTACATCATGACACGTTACGTCAGATGCAGGTTATCTCGCTACCCATTCCAAAATTCCAAAAATTGGCGCAAATATCGGGTGATTTGGACACTATTCAGCAGACGATTGATAAAACCATGCAGTCTCTCGATGCGACAGAATTTATCTGGCTGGAAATTATTTATACGGGCGATGAAGTCGTTAGCGAGTTACGCGAGCATATTCAAGCGATGGTTGATAACTTTTCGTGTGAGGTGTTAAAAATCAAAAACACGCGCACTTATAATAAAGTTCTCAACCAACAGCAAATCTCTGAGACGCTCCAAGATTTAAATGAAGAAGAAGTGTTTGAGCGCTGCTTAAATGCTCATCATGTTCCTGATGCACAAAAAGCAAGCTTGCGTGACGCGTATGATCAAATCGTGTATAACCTGCGCCATGCAGATACTCAAGCTGAATAATGCCAGTTGCTCACGATAGGTTGGTTGTCGTAGCCGGCAACCGACCACTTTATGTTAAGTCATTACTGCTCTTTTCATCACAAATTATCTCAACATAAGACCTGCCCATGCGACTGATTGAACTGCGACTCAAAAACTTGAATTCCTTAAAAGGTGAATGGCACATAGATTTTAGTGACCCCGCTTTTCTGAATGAGGGTATCTTTGCCATTACTGGGCAAACGGGTGCTGGCAAGACCACGATATTGGATGCGATTTGTTTGGCGCTATATAGCCAAACGCCAAGACTGGGCGATATCACTGGCTCAACCAACGAGATTATGACCCAAGGTACTGGCGAATGCTCAGCAGAAGTCATTATCGAGATTGATTCAAAACGTTATCAGTGTTCATGGTACCAGCATCGCGCCCACAAAAAAGCCAAAGGTAACTTATTACCGATTAAACATGAAATCAGTGACGTGAAGACGGGCAAAATTTTAGAAGAGAAAAAGTCCAAGACATCGGCTTATATTCAAACACTCATTGGCATGGATTTTAATCAATTTACCCGCTCTATTATGCTAGCACAGGGCAGTTTTGCAGCATTTTTAAAGTCAGATATTGGTGATAGAGCGGCCATTTTGGAGAAAATAACGGGTACTGCCATTTATGCCAAAATATCGTTAAATGTCCATGAGAAAAAACGCTTTGAAGAGGAAGTACTGGGTAAGCTGCAGGCAGGCGTTAATAGTCTATCGTTATTAAGTATTGATGACGAGAAACAACTAACAGCAGAGTTGGAGCGCTTTAATCAGCAGCAAAGCACCCAGCGGCAAACCTTTAAAACCTTAAGTGAGCAGCTACAATGGCTGGACAGTGTTGAGCAGCTACAACAAAGTCTAGCCACTTATCAGAACGAACATTCAGTAGCGCAGCAGGCACAGCAAGCTTTTATACCAGAAGCCAAGCGTCTGAATATCGCGAATAATGCCTTGGAGATTGACGGTCAATTTCGGGAGCTCGTTTATAGCCGAGAGTTGGTTAAGCGCTTGGATGTTGAGCAGCAAGATGTGCTAAATAAAATGCCAGTGCAGCAAGAAGCGCTTGCCCAAGCAACCATTCATTTAAATGATAGTAACTTCCTTGAAAAGCAAGCTGCCGCTACGCTTCAAACCACGTTGCCACTCATTGCAAAGACCCGCGAATTAGATGCCGACATAAAGCAGCAAGCAAAGTCATTAGCGGATGATAATCAACGTAAAGAGGGGTTAGTCACTAGCGTGCATAGGTTGCACCAAGACATAGACGCGCACAAACAAACTGCCCAACAAACCAAAGATCAGCTTAGCACTATAGAAAAGTATTTTAGCGACTACCAAGAGTTAAATGACCTTGATACCGATATAGCGACCTTTGATAGTAGCTGTCTGCGTCTAAGGGCATTGTTAGAAGAAAATTCTGAGATGTCAGCAAATAAGCTCAGTCAACATAAACAGTCAAGCCAGCTACAAGCTCATTTTGATCAGTTATCTCAGCAGCAAGATGCAGATAAAGTAGTGATAACCCAACAGCGCGAGCAACTGGCCAGCTTACAACGCCAGCAAGCGACGCTTGTCAAAAATCAATCCATCGCTAGTATGCGCCATGAGCAAGAGCAAGTCGATCAAATTAACACTCAGATTGCGCAAGCCAGCTTTAAGCTACAGCAGCTGTCTGAGATTGCGAGCCAAATAAAAAAGACCAATCTCTCGCTACCCACGCTAAACGAGGAATTAACGACCTTAGCAGGACTAATTGCTAGTCATCAATCAGATATTCAAGACGCTAAGCTCAAGAGACAAGAAAAGCAAGAACATCTGAATTTACTACAGAAAGTCGCCAAGCTTGAAGACTACATTTTAGAGCTAGAAGATGGGTCGCCCTGCCCGCTTTGCGGCGCAGATGAGCATCCTTACGGCAAACATCATCCATTATTAGACAGTAGTAATAACAATGACGAGCAAAACCAGTCGTCCATAATAAAACAGACTAAGACACAACAAACTCAGCAGCAAATAGCTGAACTAGAAACCGTTATTGATAAGCTTGAGCAGGTTTTATCAAAACACACTATCGAATATGCCACAAAGAAAGAGACACTTAACAACCAAGAGCAACAACTAGCGCCTTTACAGCAGCAATCCGAAGTCTTACATGGTGATATCCACTCTTACCTATCTTCACTATTTGAGACTAAGAACGATTACTCTGAAGCAATCGCAGCCATTATCAATCCCCTTAATAAGATAGGCGATAATATCAATACGAATATAGAACATAGCTTATCCTTATTAGGCACCGTCAAACACGACTTAAATGAACATAAACAGTCTCTTAAAACCATTGTGGTCGAATATGAGCTATTAACTGAAAGTGCGGCAAAGTTTAGTACTGCCATCGAGGCCGATGAAAGACAGCAACAAACAGTGATTGGCGACATTAATAACCTTGTGACCGACATCAAGCTGAGCGCGCAGAAGATTGCAGGCATAGAGGATAAAATTTGCGCTAATTTCTCTGAGTTAACGCCTATCATAACCACCGTTGCCTCTTTGGCGTCTAAATACGCTGTAGATAAATACCAAGACTATCTAACCACAGGTTTTAAAGCGTTAGAGGTTCAAGACGCACTGCAGCACTTGAGTCATAGTGTTGAGACGCAAGTGGTACTTGATAGTAGCGATTATAACAATCATATTATTAGACTGCGCCAACAACGTAGCGCCCTCAACCAATTAAAACAACAGTTTAATGAGCAAAAAAGTAGCCAACAGCAGCTTACCAATGCCTTGACTAGCTTGACCGCGCAGATTGAAACTAAGCAAGCACAGCTAACGAGTGATAAAACAGCGCTCAAGGAACTAGAAAATCTAGTGACTCATAAAACCTGCGCTATCGAACAATTAAAACAAAATAGACAAGATGTTTTTGCCGATAAACATCCAGATAATGAAGAAACTCAACTACGTCATGCGCTTGAAGAAGCAAAAGCTAAGCAAGTACAAGCGCAAAGGCAACTCGATGCGATACAGCAGGTATTAGAGCAATTGCAGATGCGCGCGCAGCAGCTAGCAACTGAGCTACAGTCGGCGACTCACACGATGAATGCTCAGCAAAGCACCTTCACAGCCTTACTCGCAGCGTCACAGTTCGCGAATGAAATCGCTTTTGTGAATGCCCGCCTGCCTAAAGAAGAACGTGAGGCTTTGCATATACGTAAACTGGCACTTGATAATGCCGTGCAACAGACTAAATTGCAACTCGATAGCACTCAGCAAGCACTAGAGCTCAAACTGGCTACGCCTATGACGATTGAGAATCGAGAATTGCTTGCTCAGCAGCATCATCAAATCCAGAGCGATATTGATGAGTTAAGTCAGCAGATTGGTGCCATTGACCAAAAGCTTAAAGATAACGACAGCCAAAAAGGGCAACAAGCAACGCAGCTCATGGCGATTGATGAGCAAAAACAAAAGCTGCAAGTCTGGCAACAGCTACATACATTGATTGGTTCTGCCGATGGTAAAAAATACCGCACCTTTGCTCAAGGCTTAACGTTTGAGGTTATGATCAGCCATGCAAACAGCCAATTACAAAAAATGAGCGACCGTTATTTGCTTATTCACGATGACAGCAGTCCACTTGAGCTCAATGTCATCGACAACTATCAAGGTGGCGATATCCGCAGTACCAAAAACCTTTCGGGCGGCGAAGGGTTTATTATCAGTCTTGCTTTAGCCCTGGGACTGTCGCAGATGGCGAGCCATAATATCCGCGTTGACTCGCTATTTTTAGATGAAGGCTTTGGTACGCTCGATGAAGAATCGCTTGATATTGCCCTTGATACGTTGACCAGCTTGCAACAAGAAGGCAAATTGATTGGTATCATCTCTCACGTACAGGCATTAAAGGATCGTATTTTGACCCAAATCAAGGTCGAAAAAATCTCAGGCGGCTTTAGTCAAATCAGTGGTCAAGGCTGTCAAAGGCGGGCGAGTTAGAAAAATTTTGAGCGAGATTTGTCACCGATATTTAACGATTATTAAGTAAAAAACCACCGCTACTCTAACGGTGGTTTTTTTATTATAAAAATACGTACTTAATGGCTTATTTCGTCACTAAACCACTCAGCTCGCTCATCAGAACGGACAGCGTTGATAAGCTAATATGGCTCTCATCATTGCTATCTAGCTTCGCCATCTCTGCTGTGACAGCTTCTAGTTGCTTGTCATGACGAGACTTCCAATCCTCAAAGGCCGCTTTAGCATTAGGTTGTTTTAACAAAGTATCCATTAGCATACGTAAACTACGAGTCAACTCATTGACGAGTGCATGACGCGCGCGGCGATCCCAGTAGTCTTGCTGCGGCAAGGTCGCGATGTTGTCCATCATCCAATCTAATTGCAGCACTTGATAAGCTTCAAAGTATAAGGTCGCAATCTCATCAACTGGGCGCTCATACTGCTCAGCCAGTAGCGCTGCATCAAGCGCATCGACGTGATAAGGCAACATCGCAAACATCGCCGCATCGTTAACAGAGAGCGCCTCTTCCATCAAGCTTGTGGTGTCTTCTTGCAGATAATCTGTAAATTGCTGCTCAATAAAACCATTCGACTTGGTCAATCTTTCAACGCTGACCTCAAAGCGGCTAATCATATCGGCGACTTGTAGATCTTGACCAAAGGCATTGATAAACCAAACCACACCGTTTTCGAGCGCATCACGTAGACGCAGCTCAAGCTTGAGTAACAAGGTCGCATCGACTTGGTTATCGAGTGACTCCAGTAATTGCCAAGCTTTTGAGACATGGAAAACATCACGCGCAATGGCATAGCCTCGAATAATCGTAGCCAGTGTTTGCCCAGTCTCTTCATATAAGCGAAACAAAGCTTCGATACCTAAGCGATTTACCACACTATTGGTCAAATAAGTACTGATAATTTCACGATGTAGACGGTGCGCCTTCATCTCCTCAAAGAAGCGCGCGGCAAGCTCGTCTGGGAAATATTTATGCAGCTCATTCACAAAATATGGCGTATCTGGTAAGTCTGATAAGAGTAAATTATCATAAACACACATTTTGCCATAAGCCATGACCACTGCCAGCTCAGGATTGGTCAGACCCGTTCCTGCTTTTTGGCGTTTGCTAATCTCTTCATCTGAGGGCAAATATTCGATGGCCCGATCAAGACACCCTTCACCTTCTAGCATTTGAATAAAGCGTTGATGATCACTTAAATTCGCCGCGGCACGGATATGGCTGAGCTCAATGGCTTGCGGCTGCAAATAGTTTTGACGTAAGACCAATTCTGCCACGCTATCGGTCATGCTTTCCAAAAGCTCATTACGCTGTTTAAGCGTCATATCGCCCTGCTCGACGACTTTGCCCAGTAAGATTTTGATATTGACTTCATGATCTGAGCAGTTCACGCCGCCTGAGTTATCAATAGCGTCAGTATAAATACGGCCACCCGTTTGCGCGTATTCGATACGACCTTGCTGGGTAAAACCTAAGTTACCGCCTTCTCCAACGACTGCCGTACGCAGATCACCACCATTGACACGTACCGCATCGTTGGCACGGTCGCCAACATCGGCATGGCTCTCACTACTGCTCTTCACGTAGGTGCCGATACCGCCATTCCAGATGAGATCAACGGGTGATTTCAGTAACGCGCTGATCAAATCGTTGGGTGTAAGGCTATCAGCAGAAATATCAAATAGCGCTTTCATCTCAGGGCTGAGCGCGATCGTTTTATCTTGGCGTGAAAAGACGCCGCCACCTTGACTGATAAGTGACTTCTCATAGTCATCCCACGTTGAGCGTGGCATCTCAAACAAGCGCTCACGCTCGGCATAAGACGCTGCGGTATCAGGATTTGGATCAATAAAGATATGCAAATGGTTAAATGCAGCGACGAGCTTGGTATGCGTTGATCTGAGCATACCATTCCCAAAGACATCACCGCTCATATCACCAATACCGACGACCGTAAAATCATCACGGTTTTGAATATCCATGCCGCGCATACGAAAGTGGCGCTTGACCGACTCCCAACCACCGCGAGCCGTGATGCCCATGGCTTTATGATCATAACCGACCGAGCCGCCAGAAGCAAAAGCGTCATCAAGCCAAAAGTTATACTCACTTGATAGCGCATTGGCAATATCGGAGAAAGTAGCAGTGCCTTTGTCGGCGGCGACCACTAAGTACGGGTCATCTTCATCATGACGCACGGTATCAGCTGGCGGGACAATGTTGCCATCGACAATATTGTCGGTCACATCAAGCATCCCGCGTAGGAACGCTTGATAGCAGGCGATGCCTTCTGCTTGGAAGGCTTCACGCCCATCTGCCATGGTTTTGGTTTTAACGATAAAACCGCCTTTTGAGCCAACTGGGACAATTACTGCGTTTTTAACCATCTGGGCTTTGACCAGTCCTAATACTTCAGTACGGAAATCCTCCATCCGATCCGACCAGCGCAGCCCGCCACGAGCAACTTTGCCACCACGTAAATGCACCGCTTCAACGCGCGGCGAGTACACAAATATCTCAAACATTGGCTTGGGTTTCGGCAGGTTTGGAATATCTGCCGCCAAAAACTTAAATGACAAACGATCTTTACGTTGTCCATCCGCCTCTTTTTGGTAAAAGTTGGTGCGCACCATGGCGTTGATTAAGTCTAAATACCAGCGCAAAATACGATCTTCATCTAGGCTACTGACATCCGCCAAGGCTTTAGTGATTTGCTCTTGAATTTGACGGGTCTTGGTTGTTCGCTCATTTTCAGTGTATCTAGGATTCATGCGCGCATCGAACAAATCGCCCAATGACACGCTGATCTCACTGTTTTTTACCACAGTTTGCTGAATATAGGCATTAGAGAATGGGGCTTTTGCTTGCATCATATAACGTGATAATGCCCGCAGCACCACCACATCGTAAGTATCTAATTTGGTAGTTAATACCAGCTCATTAAAAGAATCACTCTCAATACGACCTGCCCAAATTTGCTTGAGACTATCTTCAAACTGTGTGCGTACCACTTGCATATCAATGGTATCGACATGCTCTAATATGAGCTCATACTCTTGCATCCAGATAGGCTGCTCTGGCAGATCAAACTCATAGGTCTGTGCTGAGATGACCGATACACCAAAATTTTCGAGAATTGGCAATACTTTGGATAAAATAACTGGCTGCTGACGACCATACAATTTTAAATGCAGTTGGTTGCCCGCGTCACCTGTTGACTGATATAGATGCCAAATCATTGGCTGCTCTTCGCTCAAACCAGCCAGACGCTTGGTATCTTCAACTGCCGTACGTGCATCAAAACGCTCCTGATAAGCTGCTGGAATATAGCTTAAAAACCGGCGCGTTAAAGCGTTGGCTTGTTGCTCGCCGACATTATCCAAGAGCATTTTTTGGTAGTTATCGCTCCAAGATTGCATCAAAGCCGACAGCTTAGCTTCGAGCGCAGCTGTATCTATCTCATTTACATGACCTGGCACTGTGCGTACGTGTACATGGACGCGGGCATGTTCAGATTCATTAAATTCCGTGGTAAACCCTGATGAGGTGCCACCATAAGCTTCTTTTAAGACATTTTGTACTTTAATACGCAGCTCGGTATTGAATTTATCACGCGGGATATAGACCAAACAGGATACAAAGCGCTGATAATGATCGATACGGCTAAATAAACGTAAGCTTTTTTTGTCTTGAAGCTGACTAATCCCTGAAACCGTCGGATATAGCTCTTCAACGCTGGCTTGGAATAGATCATCACGTGGTAAGGAGTTAATGACATGCATCATTTTATGATAAGCATGACCATCGCGTGGCAGATCTGCCATTTCCATAATTTTACTGGCTTTTTCGCGCAGCAGCGGGATTTGTTGCACACTTAGCTGATAAGCCTGCGGTGTAAACAGACCAATGAAGCGGTACTCGCCGATCAGTTTGCCATTATCATCAAACTTATGAATACCCAAAAAATCCATATAAACGGGACGATGCACAGGTGAGACGCGACTTGATTTGGATAGCATTAATACGCGTGGTTCGGTTAGTAGCTCTTTGAGATTGCCTGGCAGCTCATCAAAACTTTTTGAGAGCGTATCTTCGCTACCACCGCGTAATAACCCAAGACCACTATTACCAATTGCAAATAAGTCTAAATTATCACCATCTTCCAAGCGATACTCTCGGTATCCTAAGAAGATAAAATGTTCGTCCAATACCCAGTCTAAAAACGCCTGAATCTCTTCTTTTGAATAAAATATCTCTGGTAGCGGCTTACTGCCAAGATCCACTTTTATATCCGTCAATCGCGCGCGTATCTGCTGCCAATCATCTACCACAATGTCGAGGGTGTCTATTTTTGCTAACAGCATTTTTTTTAGGGCATTTAACTCCTCATTATCTTGATAAGAGATTTCACAATGAATCAAAGACATATGAGAGGTATTACTTTCATGGACGCTTTCAACATGAGCAATGTTATCACTTTCGTCGCGTTCAACATTTACAATAATATTATAAGTGCGATGCACATCAATGCCCTGTTCTTCAAGGCTCATCAAAATGGTATCGACCAAAAACGGTCTGTCATAAGCAACTATTTGAATCACAGTATGTGAGCTGTGAAAATGCTGCTCTTCGGCAATGGGATTTAATATCGCCAGCTGTGGCTTGTTACCGTCATATGCTTTTAGTAACGTAAAATGATGCAGCGCCATCCCTGCTAGATCCGCATCACTGATGGTTTCTGCCGTTTCATGGTGCAGCGGCTGGTAATAGCTATGAATAAAATGATCAAATAACGATTTATCCTTTTGCACATAACTAGTAGCAATATCGCTTATCTGGCCAATACGCTCTTTTGTAATACCAAGAGAGTTGGGCATAGCAGGTGTCCTTTTTTATAAGTTTGGTTTTAGATGTTGTTTTAATCGCAGTTATTGCACTATTAGTGAGATAGTTGGCATAATAAGTTAGCTTGAGATAGAGTTAAATAAAACATTTAGCTATGTAAGCGAGTGGGTTTTCTACCTCAAGATCTCAATCTTAAACATCCTTGGCACTCATACCTCACTAATCTATCTGATTGTAACGCACATACTCCCTTAGCTAAAGTGTAATATTTTATTTCATGCATATGTCTTTACTTAATAACCTTTATTCATAAGACAATGGTTAATTTCATTCATGATAGGGAGGTTGTTACTCTTAAATATTTACTTATATAAATATTCTACGCTATTACTCTGCTAATATTGAACATACTTTCATTATCACATTTTAAAAAAGGCTTTCATGCTGTTATTAATGGCAATAGGTTTGTTGATACCTTGTATTGAGTGCAGCTGGCAGACGGATACTCATGGTAATCCATGCGACTTTCTTGTTAGAATACGGCAGTATGTTTAACAGTGCTTTACTGTTTCGCTATTAACGCTTAATAAAGGGCAGAACGATGATGAATATTTTGGTAATTGGCTCAGGTGGCCGTGAGCACGCTCTGGCTTGGCAGTGTGCCAAAGATGACAATGTACAACGCGTCTATATTGCACCTGGCAATGCTGGCACTGCCCTTGAATCAAAATGCCAAAATATCATTTTAGAAAACTCTCCCAATGAGGATGAACATCAAGCTGTGATAGCATTTTGTCAAAATAATGCCATTGATATCGTTATCGTTGGCCCCGAAGCGCCATTAGTAACAGGCATCATTGATGCTTGCCGTAAAGCTGGCATTAATGCGTGGGGACCCACTGCCTATTGTGCTCAGCTCGAAGGCTCAAAGACTTTTGCCAAGGAATTTATGGCCAAACACAATATTCCAACGGCAGCCTATCAAGGATTTACAGATGCCGTTAGTGCCAAAGCTTATGTCGATGGACAAGGCGCACCTATCGTCATCAAAGCAGACGGTCTTGCCGCGGGCAAAGGGGTTATTGTCGCCGAAACCATCGAGCAAGCACATAACGCTATCGATGATATGCTTGCTGACAACAAATTTGGTGATGCTGGTAGCCGCGTGGTCATTGAGCAATTTTTGCAAGGTGAAGAGGCGAGCTTTATTTGTATGATTGATGGTGAGAATATCTTGCCAATGGCAACCAGCCAAGATCATAAACGTGCTTTTGAAAGTGATACTGGTCCCAACACAGGCGGTATGGGTGCGTACTCTCCTGCCCCAGTCGTGACCCAAGATGTGCATGATAAAGTCATGACCAAAGTTATTCAGCCAGTCGTTGATGCTATGAAAGCTGCTGGGCATCCTTACACGGGGTTTTTGTATGCAGGGCTTATGATTGATGAAGCAGGCGAGCCTTTTGTCATTGAATTCAATTGCCGCTTTGGTGATCCAGAAACGCAGCCTATTTTGATGCGCTTGCAATCCTCAATGGTCGATTTGGTTGCCAAAGGCTTAGCAGGCAACTTACCTGATGAAGCAAATTGGGATGAGCGTTCTGCTCTTGGTATCGTGATTGCTTCAAAAGGTTATCCTGAAACCTCATCAAAAGGTGACGTCATCGCAGGCTTGCCAGAGCTAGATGCCCATAACGATCAGCCAGTTAAAGTTTTTCATGCGGGTACGACGTTTTCTCATAGTGATGATGTAGACAAAATTGAAGCCAAGGTAGCAAATGGTAGCGATAAAGAAGTGCTGACAAACGGTGGGCGCGTTTTGTGTGTCACCGCATTAGCCGATAGCATCTTTGATGCTCAGCAAGCAGCATTGGTAGTCGCAGGAGCGATTAGTTTTGATGGTGCACATTATCGCCGTGACATCGGTCATCATGCTATTGCACGTGGACAGTCCTAGGCGTATTTTTTAATTTATAATAAGCTTTATTATCATTCGTGCTAT
The DNA here is from genome assembly GCA_029264635.1 of Psychrobacter sp. GTDB lineage: Bacteria > Pseudomonadota > Gammaproteobacteria > Pseudomonadales > Moraxellaceae > Psychrobacter. Next base: position 12,515 of record JARIAA010000167.1, read on the forward strand.
GACCTGTGGGTCAGCACGGTTTTGTATACTAACCTTGCATAGCCCTTGTATTGTTAGTCTTAAACCCGCAAATCAGTACAACCTGATGAATGGTTATCTTTATGGCACATGATACTTCTAGATCTTCTAATAATAAGCAATCGATTGATACTCTAAAAACCTCTGGGTTTGAGCGTCGATTATCGATTGCCAAAACCTCTTTGAATATCGGTCGCCGCTGGGCGGGCAATAGTGTGTCTGGTATGTTTTTAGATAAGCAGGCACGTACCAAGCGCAATCAGATATTTATGGAGGCGCAGGCAAATTACGTTGCAGAAGAGCTTGGGAAACTTAAAGGTTCTGTAGTAAAAATCGGCCAAATGCTGGCGATGTATGGTGAGCACATCTTACCGCCTGAAATCACTCGAGCATTACAAACGCTCAATGATGATACAGCGACTCTTACTTGGCCAAAAATAGAGCAAACGTTGCAAGCTACTCTTGGCGATAAGATGAATGAGCTTGATATTAACCCTGTGCCTATCGGTACGGCCTCCCTAGCCCAAGTTCACCGTGCAACGGTGTTAGAAACTGGCGAACAAGTCGTATTGAAGATTCAGTACCCTGGTGTGGCAGAAGCCATCGACTCCGACCTTGCTCTGTTTAAACGCTTATTAAGAGTAAGTAATATCGTCCCGCAAACGCGCGCACTTGATACTTGGTTTGAGGAGATCCGCGATTTACTGCATCACGAAGTTGATTATAATGCAGAAGCCGCCACCACAGAGCGCTTTTATGGTCGTCTTGCTCATGATCCGCGCTATGTGGTACCAAAAATCAATCGTAAATATTCAAGCAGTCGTCTACTTTGCATGACCTATGAGCCTGGGGTTTCAATAAACTCTGAAGCTTTGCAATTAGTGCCACATGAGCGCCGCAATGCTATTGGTCAAGCCGCAATTGAGATTATGATGCAGGAGATCTTTGTATGGGGAGAGATGCAAACTGATCCAAATTTTGGGAATTATTTGGTGCGCATCAGTGAAAACCCTAATGAGTTAGACAAGCTTGTATTATTAGACTTCGGTGCTATCCGTCAATTTGATAATACGTTATTAACGATTGCTCGTAGTCTTCTGCGTGCAGGCTATCATCATGATCATAAGGCAATGATGGCAGGTATGACAGGCTATGATTTTTTTGACACAATGAGTGATAAGGTACGCGCTGATATTGCTTCGTTATTCTTACTTGCTACGGAGCCCTTTAGTCATCCTGATGTCAATCCTGATATTCCTCCCAATTGTTTGGATGAGCAAAAACGCTATATTTGGGCAAATAGTAAGTTGCATTCGCGTATTTCAGCAAATGCTACTACTGCGATACAATCTTTTGAGTTTAATTTGCCGCCCAAAGAATTTATGTTTATTAGTCGTAAATTCATAGGCGCTTATACCTTTTTGACGGTAATAAACGCGCATACGAATTCAGAGAAATTGGTAAAACCGTTTTTATAGTTTTTACGAATGTAGATTTTGAAAACCGCTTTCCAGTAGCGGTTTTTCAATCTATTATTTTATCTGCTTAGGCTATTTATTTTAAGTGTATTCGTTATATTAGCAATTCATTTATCATTTCGTTATTTATGCTTATTTTATAATGCTTAGGCTATTTTTTGATGTTGATATTTTAGTCTGTGGCATACCAGTTATCAAATCTGGTTACATAGTGTTCTGGCTTTTTTAGGGTAAGTTGCCAACAAGTGTCCCCACGAGCTAAATACTTTATTTCAAAGTGTGTGCGCTGGCTATCAGTCGGTATCCGATGACAACTATAAGGTAATTGCCAGATATTTATTGCTTGCTGCTCTGCATGCGCCATATAACTGTCGATATTAGTCGCTAAGACGACTTCCCCACCTGCTCGTAAGCGCGATAGTAAAAATTCAAAAAATGGCATATTTAGCCATTGCTGGTTAGGATTATGTTGTTCTGGATTAGGATACAACAAGTAAATGCGCGTTAGACTATTTGGCGGGATAGCATGGACTGTCCACGCGATAGCGTCAGCATGAATGGGCGTTATATTGTTTGGACATTGCTGCTTAAATATCTTGGTAAAGGCTTCAAACTTATTGCGGGTGCGCTCAATAGCAATTAGATGCTTATCCGTATGCGCTGCTGCAAAACTTAGCGCATGCTTGCCCTTCCCTGCTCCAATCTCTAATATTAATGGTAATGTATCTGTCCCATTTTTGGCAGCTGTATCTTTATTAGCTCTGTGTTTGATCACCTCAGGAATAAAAAAGTCTCGCGGTGCCGAGAGTTTTTCTGGTTGAAACGCCCGCACTTGATTATGTGAAAGTATTCGTTCACCATTCATAATTTATCCTTACTTTATTCGTTCTTAATGTATATTGTACGCTCTGTATTTGTCTTTCTCTGACCGCGTGTTATGATAACCGCTCCTATTTTTCGATCATACTCTCCTTCATAATCATAAGGATGACCTTACTTTACTATGCCTCAATCTACCCCCAATACCCCACCCAAAACCTATCCTTGTCCGCGTTGTGGTACTCAGACTGCATGGCAAGACAATAAATATAAGCCGTTTTGTAGTGAGCGCTGCAAACTTATCGATTTAGGTGCTTGGGCAAACGAAGAGTATACCTTACCTGCCGAATATACGCCGTTTTCTGATGACCTCTGATTTTATATCGTAGTATCGCTATATCATCATGTGACATAGTCTATCTTTTCATAATTATTATTTTAATACCCCAAGGATGCTTGTATGTCAGCTACTTATCTGATGCCTACTTATAATCGCCAACCAATCAGCTTCACCCGCGGTTTTGGTAGTTGGCTATATACCAAAGACGATACTCCTTACTTAGATGCGCTTACAGGTATCGCGGTATGCGGTTTGGGACATTGCCACCCACAAGTAACTGAGGCTATTCAACAGCAAGCGGCGACCTTAATACACACGAGCAATTTGTTCGGTATTGACTGGCAAGAACGTGCAGGAGAAGCGCTTTGTGTCGCTGCGGGAATGGAAAATGTATTTTTTGCTAATAGCGGTGCTGAAGCCAACGAAGCCGCCCTTAAACTGGCGCGATTATATGCTCATCGCCAAGGTTTTAAGCGCCCAAAAGTCATCGTTATGGAGCAATCTTTTCACGGTCGCACCCTATTATCATTATCAGCAACTGCCAACCCCAAAGCTCGCGAAGGCTTCTTTTCAGGCTCCCACCCCTCCACAACCTCATTGGCCCCATGGCCCTTCCTAGAAGTCCCATTACAGGATCCTCCTGGGTCGCTACTCCATCTACCCTTTTATAACCACATTTTATGATAGTCATATAACCAGTTATTTTTTCCATAGTATTCTGTTTTCAATTCACTTTGGAATGTGACATCTGTTGAATTCATGCCCAATGAAGCAAGAAGAGTACCATTTTTACATCCCGTTACACAGACATTGTCTCATTTAAACTCCATACTTGCCCTGTGAACTATATTGACCCTTACTTCATAAATGAGAAACCTAACTTTCAGGCAGGTTAGCTGGGACACAAAC